>JAQVKV010000382.1 GCA_028694545.1 Zavarzinia sp.
CGCCGACGACGTACAGAATCGCCTGTTCCGCAAGTTCGAGCAGGCCGACGCCGATACCGCCCGAACCTATGGCGGCTCCGGCCTCGGCCTTGCCATCTGCCGCCAGCTTACCGAGATGATGGGGGGCCACATCGGCCTCGTCAGCGCGCCCGGCCGGGGTTCGACCTTCTGGATCACCCTGCCCTTCGATCTGGTTGAGACGGAAGGTTACGGCGCGCCGTCGCGCGCCGACACGGCCGCGGCCGAGACCGCGAAAGCCGCCGTCGCGCCCCATGCCCTGAAGATCCTGGTCGCCGAGGATCATCCCTATAATCAGAAGCTGATGCTGGCGCGTCTTGGCGGCGCTGGTCACTCGGTCACCCTCGCCAATGATGGTGTCGAGGCCCTGGCCAAGGCACGCGAACAGGTCTTCGATCTCGTCCTGATGGATGTGCGCATGCCCGAGATGGACGGCATCCAGGCGACGGCCGAGATCCGCAAACTGCCACCGCCCCATGGCACGGTGCCGATCATTGCCGTGACCGCGCATGCCATGCGCGGCGACCGTGAACGCTACATCGAGGCCGGGATGGACGACTACGTCTCGAAGCCGGTCGATTTCACGGCCCTGTTCCAGGTCGTGCATAAGGTGCTGGAGCGCCACCGCAAGGGCTGACCCTCCGGCGCCATTTGCGTGGGCAGGCGCCGCAAGGTAATGTGCGCCTGCCGTCGTCGACGCGGCGATTCAGGAAACCAGGCTGGCAAGACGCGCCGGCCTTGAAGCCGGGGGTACGGCATGAGGCCGATTGTTCTGGTTCTGAATGGACCCAATCTCAACCTTCTCGGCCTCAGGGAACCGCATATCTACGGGCACGACACGCTGGCCGGCATCAAGGCCATGGTCGAGGCCTGGGGCGAGGGCTTCGGCCTCGAGGTCGAGTTCCACCAGAGCAACCACGAGGGCGAGCTGATCGACCTCATCCACGGGGCGCGCGGCCGAGCCGCCGGCATCATCATCAACGCGGGCGCCCTCACCCATACTTCGATCGCGATCATGGACGCGCTGCTCGGCGTTCAGGTCCCGACGATCGAGGTACATCTGTCCAACATTTTCAAGCGCGAGGCCTTCCGTCATCACTCTTATGTCGCACTTGCGGCACAAGGCGTGATATGTGGCCTCGGCGTTCAGGGGTATCTGCTCGCGCTCGAGGCGGTGAAGGGGCTTGTTTCCCCCGAGTCGCCGCCCAGGAACTGACCGTTCCGCGCGGGCGCGAATACCCGAAGACAATCGGAGAATTGAGTTGATGGCGAAGATGTCGCTCGACAAGACGCTGATCCGCGAGCTGGCCGAGCTTCTGGCCGAGGCCGATCTCACCGAGATCGAAGTGACCGAGAACGGCCGCTCAATCCGGGTCGCGCGGCAGATCACCATGGTGGCTGGCGCGCCCGTCGCCGCCTCCCACGCCGCCCCGGCCGCAGTTGCGGCCCCCGCCGCCGCCGCGGCGGCGGCACCGGCGGCCATCGACGGCACGCCCGTGACCTCGCCCATGGTCGGTACTGCCTATCTGGCGCCGGAGCCCGGCGCGGCCAGCTTCATCCGCGTGGGCGACCGGGTTTCCAAGGGTCAGACCCTGCTGATCGTCGAGGCCATGAAGACCATGAACCCGATCCCGGCCCCGCGCGACGGCACCGTGCAGAAGATCGCGGTCGAGAACGGCCAGCCGGTCGAATATGGCGAGATCCTGGTCGTCCTCGACTGAGCGACGGATGACACCCATGTTCGACAAACTCATGATCGCCAACCGGGGCGAGATCGCGCTGCGCATCCATCGCGCCTGCAAGGAAATGGGCATCGCGACCGTCGCCGTCCATTCGACGGCGGACGCCGACGCCATGCATGTCCGCCTCGCGGACGAAAGCGTGTGCATCGGCCCGCCGCCCTCGAACAAAAGCTATCTCAACATCCCGGCGCTGATCTCGGCCGCCGAGATCACCAATACGGATGCCATCCACCCGGGCTATGGCTTCCTGTCCGAAAATGCCAATTTCGCCCAGATCGTGGGCGAGCACGGCATCACCTTCATCGGTCCGAAGCCCGAGCACATCCGCGTGATGGGCGACAAGATCGTCGCCAAGAAGACGGCGAAGGACCTCGGCATCCCCGTGGTGCCGGGTTCGGATGGTGGCGTCACCACCGAGGCCGAGGCGGTCGAGATCGCCAAGGCGATCGGCTTCCCCGTGCTGATCAAGGCGGCGGCCGGCGGCGGCGGGCGTGGCATGAAGGTGGCGCGCAGCCTGGACGACCTCGCGGTCGCGCTGTCGACCGCGCGCTCCGAGGCAAAGGCGGCCTTCGGCGATGACGCGGTCTATATCGAGAAATATCTGGGCCAGCCGCGCCACATCGAGATCCAGGTGATCGCCGACAGTTTCGGCAACGTCGTTCACCTCGGCGAGCGCGACTGTTCCCTGCAGCGCCGCCACCAGAAGGTACTCGAGGAAGCCCCCTCGCCCGCCCTCAATGTCGACGAGCGTAACCGCATCGGCAATATCGTCGCCGACGCCATGCGCAAGCTCGGCTATCTCGGGGTCGGCACGGTCGAATTCCTCTATGAGGACGGCGAGTTCTACTTCATCGAGATGAACACGCGCCTCCAGGTCGAACATCCGATCACGGAAGCCGTGACCGGCATCGACATCGTGCGCGAGCAGATCCGCATCGCCGCCGGCGCGCCGCTGTCGTTCACCCAGGACGACATCCAGTTCGCCGGCCATGCCATCGAATGCCGGATCAACGCCGAAAACCCGGAGACGTTCACCCCGTCGCCGGGCCAGATCCTGGACTACCATCCGCCCGGCGGTCCCGGCGTCCGCATCGATTCGGCGGCCTACGCCGGCTATCGTATCCCACCCTATTACGACAGCCTGATCGGCAAGCTCATCGTCCACGGCAAGACCCGGAACGAATGCCTGATGCGGTTGCGCCGGGCGCTGGACGAGTATGTCGTCGGCGGCATCGAGACCACCATCCCCCTGCACCAACGCCTGATCGGCGAACACGACTTCATGAACGGCGACTACCACATCCATTGGCTGGAGCAGTTCATCGAGCGCACGCGCAACAAGAACGACTGATCACGGATCGCGAAAGCGTGACGCCCGTCACATCCGGGCGCTACGCTTTCGGTAACCTGTGACATAACCCGGCGAAGCCGGTCCGAAGCGCTGACCTTTGGGGGGATGGGGCGTGATGGTTTCTCGGTGCCGGCCGTTGTTACGCCGGTTTTTTGTCGGGGCGCTTTCAATCGCCGTGCTGGCCACGGGTTCCGGTCCCGCCCTTGCCGACGAAGGGGCCCCTGACTGGCCCGGTTTCGCGGCCACGGGCAAGATCCGCGCCGCCGCCATGGCCGAAGCTTTCGATGCCATCGCCACCGCCATCGATCGCCGGATCTTCGAGGCTGATACCCTCGCCCCCGATTTCACGGACCGCCCCGAGGCGGCCATCGCCTTCGTCGGCAACGAGATCCGTTACGAACCCTACGCCGGGTTGCTGCGCGGCGCGGACGGGACATTGTCGGCCGGGGCGGGCAACGATCTCGACCAGGCGGTGCTGCTCGCGCGCCTTCTGCGGAGCGCCGGCGCCGAGGTCGAGCTGCTGCGCGCCCGGCTTGCCCCCGAGGATGCCCGTCGTCTGCTGGCCAGCCTGCCGGCACAGGGCACCGAGAGCCGCGCGGTCCTCGCCGGTGATGGGCGGGATGCGGCGCTGGCCGCCCTGTCGGCCCTGAGCGGACGCCCCGTTCCCCTGCCCCGGAGCCCCGCCGCTGCCGGTTTCGCGACACCCGCAGCCGTAACCGCGACGGTCGCCGCCCTGGGCCCCGAAACGGCGCCACCCGATACATTGATCGACGAAGTCT
>JAQVKV010000383.1 GCA_028694545.1 Zavarzinia sp.
CGTCGGTTTGGTCAGGGCCGGGGCTGGCGTTGACGCGCCGCCTCGGCCCGCACGTTCTACACCTGTTCCGCGAACAAATCGAGCATCAGCAGCCGTTTCTAAGGTGGCAACAGTGATCATTCTGAAGGCGTCTCGGGTCGGTGGAAATCTAGAAGATCAACCGCCTCGGCTAGCGCCCGCCGGAGGTCGAACATCTCGCCCCAATCACCCCGTTCGATGACGTCATAAACCGCCTCTTTTACCATGACCTCGCGCCGATACTGCGCTTCGGGTCCGGTAGCAGATGCGCGCGTTGGGGTAGGCGATGCCAGGATCGGCGCAAACGTAGAGTGACTCTACGCCAACTGCCGGGACAGCGGTGTCCGTCACCTTGCCGCTCTCATCCGTCTTTTCGTCCAGGCCGGGTTGATCTCCACGACATGGCCGTCGCGCCGGAACAGGTGGCCCGCCGGAACGTCCCGCCCGCACACCGCTCCGGCCGCCACCATCGCGCCCGCGCCAATCCGCACGCCCGGCAGGATCACCGCGTTCGCCCCGATGCTCGCCCCGTCCTCCACGATGATGGTGACGAGGCTCCCGTCTCGGAGCTTGCCGACATCCCAGCCGGTCTGATCTGTCCGGGGCCAGACGTCGTTGGCGAAGGTGACCGAGGGGCCGATGAACACGTCGTTTCCGATCCGAAAGCCCGCCCCCATGGCCACGAAGCTGGCGACCTTGCAGCGGTCCCCGAATACCGGCCCGTCGAGCATGACGTGAGGCCAGATCGAGCAGTCCTCGCCGATCACCGTCCCGGCCCCGATGCTGGCGAACTGCCAGACCTTGGTGCGGGCGCCGATGCGATCGCTCTGCACATGGGCCAGCGGGTGGATGAAGGGAGCCTCGACAGCGAGGCGGCTGATCGCGCCACAGGTGCAGAACGGCGCACCATCGAGCGTCGCGCAGCCCGCCTCGTGGTCAATCAGCGTCATGACTTCCCCGCTTTCGCGTCGAGGCGGCCCCAGAGTAGCGCTGCGCGGTCGGACGTCCGCGGCAGCACGCCAACCCTCACCCAGCCCGCCGGGTGGACTTCCCAGACCGAGCCGTCGGAGTAGAACCGGAAGCGCTCGCAGACCTCATTGGCCTCGATCAGCGCCCGTTGAATGTCGCCGTGGAGGCGGACTTGTTCGCTCATCGGCGGCGCCTCAGAGGCGCCCCACCATTTCGAGCGTGCCTACGACCACTTCGCCCAGGCCCCGGCGCTTCGCCTCCGCCTCGGCCTCGGCGTAGGTCTCGGCGATCAGGTCGCCGCCGAACATCGCCACGCGGCCATCATGCGTCAGCGCCCGGAAGCGCGTCACCCAGACCTTGCCCTTCGCCGCCAGGCGGTTGACGTAGGCGTCACCGAACCCGTGCATCTCGGAGAAGCAGAAGCCGCCAACCTCGGGCCGGGTCGGATGGACGGGGCCGGGAACCGCCATGTCCTACTTGCCGCCGGCCTCGGCCATCTTGGCCTTTAGCGTCGCGGCGTCCCAGCCGTGGAAGGGCTTCTTGCCCGTCGCGATGCGGTAGCGGACCCGCAGCTCGGCCAAGTCGTCGAGCGCCTCGATGCGCCTCGCCAGATCGGGCGGCGGCGCAGGAGCGGGCGCGGGCGTCAGGGGCGGCATTGGCGCAAGACCGGCCGCGATCTCTTCAGCCTGGCGTTGGCTCAGGCCGCGGTCGAGAGCTTGCACGAACAGCCTGCGGGTCTCGGCGGGATCGAACATCCTTGGCGCTCCTGCCGCTAAAAACGACGGGGAGACAGCCTGAGCCGCCTCCCCGCTCTTCTTCGCTTACGCCGCGGCCACGCGGTGGACGAAGCGCACGATGCGAATGTTCTTCGACTCATACACCCGCGACCAGTTGGCCTTGGCGCCCAGCTCGACGTTTGACGGCGTGTTCTTCGCCGGCACGCCCGACCCCGGGGTCCACGCGATGCCGCGCGGATGGAGGAGGAAGTGACGGCGCGAGACGAGGTATTCCTCGCCGCCGCCGACCAAAGCGTTGCGCTCGGTTTCCACCGGCACCTTGGGCGCACCCTCGGCGTAGCCCACGGCCGCCTCGCCGAAGAGGTAGGTCGTGTAGACGCCGTTGGACACCGGCATGCCGTCATCGACGATCACCCGCTTGCCCATGTAGAACGGTACCGCCTCGGCCGCGTCGAACTCGCGGATGAACTCGATGAGGCCTTGCTTCTTCATCAGGCGGTAGGTCGCCGAGTGGACGGCGACCGCCGAGAGGCGGGTCTCCGCGTCGCCCAGGCGGCCGAGCGCGTCGATGAACGCCTCACCGTCGAACACCGCGGCGGCCGCAGAGAGGCCCGAGATGTCCAGCGTGTTGACCGGCGGGGACTCGTCGCCCAGCGCGCTCATCGACCCGTTCAGGGTGGAGATGAGGCACGACTGCATGCGGCGGGCCCATTTGTCGGCCACGAGATCGCCGATGGCCATCATCGGGTCATCGCCGGCCAGGGCGCCAACCAGGTCCTTGGCGCCGTACACAAGGGCACGGCCATTCAGGACCGCCACGTCCTTTTCCGCCTCGATGTTGGAGACGGTCAGGTTGGTGGTGTCGTCGAGGATCTGGTCATCGCCGGCCAGGTCTTGCCAGAACGGCATCTGGACGGTGGATCCGCCGTTGCCGAGCGTCAGTCCATCGACAGAGCCGACGACGCCAGAGCTCCAGAACGCCGACAGTTCGGCGGTGCGCTCGATGACGTAGGGGGTGAAGACTTCCGGGACGATGACGTCCGAAAGAACGGTTGCTACAGCCATTGGGAATCTCTCCTGTGCTTGGCTGATTTCGAGTTGAAGCCAGCCATGCCGTTGGCAGGCTGCAGGCGTGGCGGGCATTGCCCGCGGGGTGATCGGTTGGGATCAGGATGGACCAGGGCCCCTCGGGCACCCGTCAGAGCTTCACGCTCGGGCGGTTGGTGGTGAACGTCTCTTTCTCGCGAAACTTGGCGTTCGGGCCCGAGCCCTCGGTCCAGCTCTCCCGCACGATCCAGCCGTTGCTGATCTTGCGGATCTGGACGGTTTCTTCGGTGCGCTGCGAACCCGCGGCTGCGGGCTTCGGCGCCGCTTTCGGCTTGGCGGCGGCCTTGGGCTTGGCCGCCGTCTTCGCCTTCGGGGCGGGCTTACCCGCCACGTCAGGCCGCCACGGGTTCGCGGGCGGTGATCGCCGCGTCAAGGGTGCGGAATCCGGCCGCCTTTGCGAGGCGCTCGGCCTTGGCCCGGTCGGACTGGACCATGCGGCCCTGTTCGGTCTTGTTCCAGGCCTGCTTGGCGAACGGATTGCCGTCCATGCGGCGGCTGTCGGAACCCTTGCTGTCCAGGCCGGTGGGCTTGGCGACGTACTCCTTGCCGGCGTCGGATGCGGCCCAGTCGGCCACGAACTTGGCGATGGGCACCTCGCCCATGTCGGTCTCGATCAGGGCCACCAGCTCGCCGGCGTCCTCGGCGACCTTCGCCTTACCGAGGGTGCGCAGGTAGGGGGCCAGCATCTTCTTGTGCTTGGGGTCGATGTTGGCCTCGTCCATCGCGGTCTGCAGGCTGCGGTCGATGATGGTGCGCTCGAGTTGTGCGTCCTTCTGGGCGATCTTCTCGTCGCGGTCGCGCAGGTCGTTCTGGTGCTTGGTGGTGAGCTGGTCGATGCGGCGCTGCATCTGGTCGCGCACGCGCTGGACCTGCTCATTCACGTCGCCGCCATCGCTCGCCTCGGCGCGGGCCTTCAGGTCCTCGTACTGCGCGGCGTCGAAGTCGTCAGGCAGGCCTTCGATGCGAGCTTTGAGCGCCGTAACCTGGTCACTCAGTTCGCGGCGACGGTTCTGCTCGGTGCGGTAAGCGTTCTGGAGCGCCGACGTATCGGGG
>JAQVKV010000384.1 GCA_028694545.1 Zavarzinia sp.
ATTGTCCACCGTCACCGCGCCGTCGGCGTCGACGATCGTGCCGGCATCGAAAGAATCCAGCCACTCGAGGCCGTTGCAGGTCAGCCCCTCGTAGAGCCGGCCCTGAAAAACGTAACCCCAAAGGCCATCATCTCCCGCCTTGCGCTCCCCCGCCTGGACGATGCGCGCCGTCTCCGCCATCTCGGCCCAGGTGGCGGGCGGCTGGCGGTCATATTTGGCGAGAAGATCCTTGCGATAGAACAGCACGCCCGCGTCCGTGAACCAGGGCATGGCCTTCAGTTCTCCGTCCACCGTGTTGTTCTCTACGATCGCCTGGAAATGGGCCTTGGGCGCGTCACCGGCATAGGACGCAAGATCGATCAGATGTTCACCGAGGATGCCGGGCCAGATGACGTCCACTTGAAGGACATCGATATCGCCGGCGCCGGCCGCCAGAATCTGCTGATAGAGCGCCAGGCGTTCCGTCGCCGAATTGGGCGTGGACACGACCTTCACCGTGTTGCCGGTCTTCTCCGCCCAGCGCGCCGCCCCTTCCTGACAAAGACGAAGCTCGATACCAAGCGCACCACAGGAAATGGAAATCTCTTCTGATCTTGCCGGTGAAGTAAAAGATCCGGCGATAACGGCAGCCCCCGCGAATAATAATGTTTTTGCCTTGAACATGATTATCCTCCCGGCGCGGGCACCGTCCGTTCGTGGTTTATGTGATGGGATCGGATGTTAGGACAATGAGCGGCTCTGTCAAATCTGCGATTGCGCACAAGGCAAGATTCGGATTCTTTTCAAATTCATAAGCCGTTGGTGACCCAATCTTGTCGGCGGCGCCGCACGGCGCCTCGGACGACGGATCGTCGGTGGTAGGGGGCCACCGTGCCCGGACGCAGGATCTGGTAGCGGATCGCGTGATTCAGGCGAGGCAAGCACAAAATCTTGGAGGGAGGTCGATTTTTCCGTTCCGACTCAAGGCGGGCAGCCCTACAGTTTGTGCCCAACCACGGCGCACCACCCTATCTATGGGGTCCGGCGCGCGAAACAGTGGGTGGGGTGGCGGACCCTACGGTCCGTCGGCAGGGCACCAGATTTCCATACCGGGGAACAAGAACGATGCGGATCGAACGGCGATTCACGACCGAAGGCAATTCTCCCTATGCCGGGATCGAATTCACCAGCGTTTCGAGCGAGATCCGCAATCCGGACGGTTCGGTCGTCTTCAAGCTGGCCGACATGCAGGTTCCCGCCGACTGGAGCCAGGTCGCGACCGACATCCTGGCCCAGAAATACTTCCGCAAGGCGGGCGTGCCCGCGCGCCTGAAGAAGGTGCGCGAAAAGGGCGTGCCGTCGTGGCTGTGGCGCTCCGTCGCCGACGACGCGGCGCTGGCCAAGCTGCCCGAGGACGAGCGTTTCGGTGACGAGCGCACCGCGACCCAGGTCTTCGACCGCCTGGCCGGCACCTGGACCTACTGGGGCTGGAAGGCCGGCATGTTCGACGCGGAAGCCGATGCCCTCGCCTTCCGCGACGAACTCGCCCACATGCTGGCGACCCAGCGCTGCGCGCCCAATTCGCCGCAGTGGTTCAACACCGGCCTGCACTGGGCCTATGGCATCGATGGTCCCGCCCAGGGTCACTATTACGTCGACGAGAAGACCGGCCAGGTCATGCGCTCGACCTCGGCCTACGAGCGGCCGCAGCCGCATGCCTGCTTCATTCAGGGCATTGAGGACGATCTGGTGAACGACGGCGGCATCATGGATCTGTGGATCCGCGAGGCGCGCCTGTTCAAATACGGCTCCGGCACCGGCACCAATTTCTCCAAGCTGCGCGCGGCCAACGAGCGCCTGGGCGGCGGCGGCAAGTCGTCGGGCCTGATGTCCTTCCTGAAGATCGGCGACCGGGCGGCGGGCGCCATCAAGTCGGGCGGCACCACGCGCCGCGCGGCCAAGATGGTCGTCGTCGACATCGACCATCCGGATGTCGAGGAATTCATCGACTGGAAGGTGATCGAGGAGCAGAAGGTCGCGGCCCTGGTCGCCGGCTCCAAACTCGCCGAAGTCCACATGAACGCGATCCTCGCGGCCTGCCACACGGATCTGGTCGGCGGCGACGCCCGCTTCGAGCCTAAGCAGAACGAAAGCCTGAAGACGGCGATCAAGGCGGCCCGCAAGGCCATGATCCCCGACAATTACATCCAGCGCGCGATCCAGTTCGCGAAGCAGGGCTACCGCGACCTCGAATTCCGCGTCTATGACACCGATTGGGATTCGGACGCCTATCTGACCGTCTCCGGCCAGAATTCGAACAATTCCGTCCGCGTGACCGACGAATTCCTCGACGCCGTGCTGGCGGACAAGGACTGGGACCTGACCTATCGCACCACGGGGAAGGTCTCGAAGACCGTGAAGGCCAAGGAGCTGTGGGAGAAGATCGGCACCGCCGCCTGGCAGTGCGCCGATCCGGGCATCCAGTACCACAGCACCATCAACGACTGGCATACCTGCTCCAACTCGGGCCCGATCCGCGCGTCGAACCCGTGCTCGGAATACATGTTCCTGGACGATACGGCGTGCAACCTCGCGTCCCTGAACCTGCTGACCTTCCGCAACGAGGACGGCACGTTCAACGTCGCGGACTTCGAGCATGGCGTGCGGCTGTGGACCATCGTCCTCGAAATCTCGGTGACCATGGCGCAGTTCCCCTCGCCAAAGATCGCCGAACTTTCCTATCGCTACCGTACCCTCGGGCTCGGCTTCGCCAATATCGGCGGCTACCTGATGGCGTCGGGCCTGTCCTATGACTCGGACGAGGGCCGCGCGTTCTGCGGCGCGGTCTCGGCCGTCATGACCGGCGTCTCCTATGCGACCTCCGCCGAGATGGCGAAGGAACTGGGCGCCTTCCCGGGCTTCGAGGACAATCGTGCGCCCATGCTGCGCGTCGTCCGCAACCACCGCCGTGCCGCCCATGGTCTCGCCTCGGGTTATGAGGGGCTGCGCACCCTGCCCGTCGCCCTCGATCATGCCAACATCCGCGAGATGAGCCTTGCCACGGCCGCCAAGGCGGCGTGGGACCGCGCCCTCGAACTTGGCGAGGCGCACGGCTATCGCAATGCCCAGGCGACGGTGATCGCGCCGACCGGCACCATCGGCCTCGTCATGGACTGCGACACGACGGGCATCGAGCCCGACTTCGCCCTGGTGAAGTTCAAGAAGCTGGCTGGCGGCGGCTACTTCAAGATCATCAACCGCATCGTTCCCGTGGCGCTGGCCACGCTCGGCTACGGCGAGGCGGAAATCCGCGACATCGTCGATTACGCGGTCGGCCATGGCACGCTGGATGGCGCGCCCGCGATCTCGCATGCGGCGCTGAAGGCCAAGGGCTTCGGCACCGCGCAGATCGAGGCTGTGGAAAAGAACCTGAAGTCCGCCTTCGACCTGAAGTTCGCCTTCAACAAATGGACCTTCGGCGAGGATTTCTGCCTCAACACCCTGAAGCTGCCGGCCGAGAAGCTGGATGATCCGGGCTTCGACTTCCTCGGCGCGCTCGGTTTCTCCAAGGCCGACGTCGAGATGGCGAATGTCTACGTCTGCGGGGCCATGACGCTGGAAGGCGCGCCGCACCTGCGGGACGAGCATCTGCCGGTCTTCGACTGCGCCAATCCCTGCGGTCGCATCGGCAAGCGCTTCCTCTCGGTCGAGAGCCACATCCGCATGATGGCGGCGGCCCAGCCCTTCATCTCGGGCGCGATCTCCAAGACCATCAACATGCCGGCCTCGGCCACGGTCGAGGAATGCAAGGAAGCCTATCTGCTGTCCTGGCGCCTGGCGCTCAAGGCCAATGCGCTCTATCGCGACGGCTCCAAGCTGTCGCAGCCGCTGG
>JAQVKV010000385.1 GCA_028694545.1 Zavarzinia sp.
GGTGGTCAGGTGCCGGGTATGGGCGACCCATTGGTCTTCCGTCATGCCGCTCAGCAAGAGCCGCAGGTTGGTCGGATAGGTGGTGCCCCAGGGTCCCTGGAAGCCGAGGCCGTCCCCGGTCAGCCAGAGCGATTCATCCACCGCGCCGCCGGCGGGGCCATAGCCCGGGGTATGGCAATCGTTGCAGCCGGCCACCTGGACCAGATAGCGGCCTCGGGCAGCGGCTTCCGTGTCCACCTCGGGCGATTCCAGGGTCGCGGTGCCAGCCAGCGCGAGGGCGGCCGCAAGGCCGACAACGGATTTGAAACGCATGATCCTCTTCTCTCTCCTCGTTGAGACATACCCCGGCCGATCCGGCCAGGAGCGCGGGATAAACCGTGAAAGGCCCCCTTACGGCTGTGACGGCCGGCACAAAGCTCCGGAATTCGCGTAAGTTCAAAAATTGAACTTGGCTATGGCGGATTGAGTTCAATTATTGAACGGAATACGATCGGAGGATGAAAAGAACGCGCTTCGCCCAGATGAACTGTTCCCTCGCCCGGGGGCTCGACGTCATCGGCGACTGGTGGACACCCCTCATCGTGCGGGACCTTTTCCTCGGGATCGAACGTTTCGACGATCTCGCGGAAGACCTCGGCATCTCGCGCAACCTGCTGACGCGGCGCCTGCGCGCCCTTCTGGACAATGGCATCGTCGAGCGTCGGATCTATCAGCGAAAGCCGACGCGCTATGCCTATGCGCTGTCCGAGGCGGGGCGCGATCTGGTGCCGGCGATCCTTGCCCTGACGGCCTGGGGCGAACGCTGGGCCGGGCCGGCGGAAGGCAGCCCCTTCGTCTTCCGGCATGGGGCTTGCGGCCACATCTTCGAGGCCGAGGTGTGCTGCGATGCCTGCCGGGCCGTGCTGAAGGCCGAAGCGGTGGATGTCTTGCCCGGCCCCGGCCTTGCCGCTAAACCGGGAACCATGGTGATCGCGCGGCGGCTGGCCGCCGCGGACGCGGCACCGAATGACCAAGAACATGCCGGGCAAGATCCCGGCACGAGGGGAGAGCCGTCATCATGAAGGATTGGGGGCCGGCGTCGCATCGCTACGTCAGTCAGGGCTTGCGCCTGCATTACGTCGATTGGGGTAACGAAGGGGCGCCGCATCTTCTGCTGGTCCATGGCGGCAACGATCATTGCCGTAGCTGGGACTGGGTCGCCCAGCGCCTGTGCGACGATTTCCATGTCATGGCGGTCGACCTGCGCGGTCATGGCGACAGCGACCATGCCCCGGGCAGCCATTACCCGACCCATGGCTTCATCCTGGATATCGCCCAACTGATCGAGCAGCGGCGGCTGGCGCCGGTGAACATCCTTGCCCACAGTTGGGGCGGCGCGATTTCGCTGCTTTATGCCGGGCTCTATCCCGAGAAGGTCGCGCGCCTGATGGTGATCGAGGGCTGGGGACCCTCGCCCGAGGTTCTGAAGAAACACGCGGACATTCCCCTGGACGAGCGCCTGCGCAACTGGATCGACGGCTGTCGCGCTGTCGCCCGCAAGCAGCCGCCGCGCTATACGGCGATCGAGGATTGCATTGCCCGCATGAAGGCGGCCAATACCCGGCTGACCGACGAACAGGCCCGGCACCTGACCCTGCACGCCGCCACCCAGAACGAGGATGGGACTTGGTCGTGGAAATATGATCCCTACGTCCGGGTGATCAGCCCCAACTGGGTTCCGCCCGGGGACCTCGGGGCGATCTGGTCCAACATCACCTGTCCGGTGCAATTGCTGCGCGGGACCGAAAGCTGGGCCAGCGATCCGGTCGCCGATGGCAAGATCGGCTACTTCCGGAATGCTGCTGTCGAAGTCTTCACGGACGCCGGGCATTGGGTGCATCACGACCGGCTGGACGACACGGTCGCCTTGGCGAGGAGCTTTTTTCAACAATAATAGAGTGTAATTCTATTTTTCTTATAAGTGCGATCTGTAAAACTTGCTTGACCCCCGGGAGGAAGCTGCTAGGGTCCCGTCGTCTGGTCCCCGTTACGGACTCGCGGAATTTGACGGAAACAGCTTGCGCCGCGTCACCCCTGCTAAAGCGCCACGACATGTTCGTGGCTCCTCGGGAAAGGAGCGAACCGATGAAAATCTTCGATCGAACGGAAATGTCCTGTCGCGGCGTGACGGCCGCCACGGATCCTTGTCTCAAGACCTGACAATAATCCGATTCTTGTTCCCGAGATTGTCACGCAACCGGGTTAGAAGATGCCCGGGGCGACAGGAGAAGACCATGTCCTATGCCATCGCCGGCGGCAGTGCCGCCGCACCCGCGATCACCATCGAAATCGACGACATCACCGCCGGCATCGCCATCCGGGAACGGGCCGGCTTTACCTTCATCGCGTCGGATTCGCGCTTCCGCTTGCTGGACGGCAGCCGTTTCCGCCGCCTGCAGCAGATCGAGGCGGCCGCCCGCCGCATGATCGCCGCCCATCTGCCGGGCCGGCGCGCCAGATTCTGACCAGGCCGGACACGTTCATCTCCTGTCCGGTCTCGCGGGCGGCGGCTTCGGTCGCCGCCCGAAGCGTTTCAGGGGCGTCAGATCGCCGGCCGAAACGGATTGATTCCTTCCCGCCGCAGCATGGCCCAGGTCCACAGCGCGCCGAGGAAATCCGGCACCACGAAAAACATGTAGATGGGCTTCATCCCGAAGGAGAAGATCACCGCCGCGAAGACGGGCACGATCAGGATCCGCATCTGCACCGACCAGCAGAAGAAGGCGGTGATGCCGGCCCGCGCCAGGTTGAAATAGTAGTAGCCGACGATCAGCACGACGACGCCGAGGAAACGGATCCAGTCCGTCCCCTCGGGCGGGAAACCCATGACCTCGAGGATCACTCCGGGCGCCAGCACCATGGGCAGGCCGGCGGCCAGGATATAGATGGAAAACCACTGCATGCTGCGGGCGGCGGCGGTCATGGCGTCGGTCCTTACAGGAGGCCCGGGATCACGGCCCGGCGGGATTTCGGATAGTCGGGGAAATATTCGCGGTACCAGCGATGATGGGCGACCGCGCGCGGCATCAGGTTGGCCATGGTGAAAAGCAGGAAGACGAGCCCGGCGGCGGTCCAGGTGAACAGGGCGAAGCCAGCCCAGAACACGATCTCGCCGAAGTAGTTGGCGGCGGAGACATAGCGGAAGGCCCCGCCATGGGGCACGCGATAGCCGGTAAAGCCGTCTCCGCGCAGGTTGATCAGGATCGAATCCGCCTGAAAATTCACCAGCCAGCCGACGATGGCGAAGGCAAGCCCGGCGATGAACCGCGGATCCGTGAACCAGTCCGCCGTCATCAGATGTTCGGCATGGCCGACGGCATAACCGTTGGCGAAACCGTTCAGCAGGTTGAACAGGAAACCCATGACCACGGCGACGAGCGGAAAACGCTTGTGGCGATCGCGCATGCGCAAGGGATAGACCACGCCGCGATAGACGTAATGCGCCTGCCACAGGCCGAAGATCAGCAGCATGGGCACGGCGGGCCCACCGGCCGGCGGCGCCACCAGCCAGAACGTGATCGCGAAGGCGAACCATTGCGGGCTCTCGAACAAAAGCCAGGCAGGCAGTGCCGGCATGGTGCCCCTTTGCGCTGGCGTCATGTGCCGGCCATAGGGGCCGGCCTGGCGCAGGGTGGTTGCCAGGGTGCCGATGCCCATGAGCAGAATCGTCGCCAATGCGGCAAGATAGGCGGTCTCCACGGCTCCTCTCCCCGTGTTATTTACAGAGGATGGTATTTGTGAAGAACGAAATTTACAACACGAGGGAATTGTGCAGATAGGGGTCGCCCCTCGCCCACGCAATACGC
>JAQVKV010000386.1 GCA_028694545.1 Zavarzinia sp.
CCGGCCGTTTCCGAAAGGCCGTGGCGCGTCACGGGGTCGCGCACCCTTGAAGAAGTCCAGAAAGCGACTTTAATGATCCCCGAAGCGGGAGATCAGTAATGCCCATCGAAATGAAGACCGGCGGCACGTCCGGCGGTGACGCCCCTGAACACCGGGACTGGCGGACGGCGGTGAAGCGCGGCGCCCTGCTGCGCTGCCCGAAATGCGGCTCGGGCCGCATGTTCGGCGCCTTCCTCAAGGTCAATCCGGCGTGCCCGGCCTGTGGCCAGGCCCTCGACCTGCACAAGGCCGACGACGCACCGCCCTATTTCACCATTACCATCGTCGCTCATATCGTCGTGCCGGCGCTGCTGATCGTCGAGCAGGTTTATTCCCCGCCTGAGTGGCTGCATGCCATCATCTGGCTGCCGATGTGCCTAATCCTGTCGCTGCTGCTGCTGCCCCGGGTCAAGGGCGGACTGATCGGCCTGCAATGGGCATTGCGCATGCACGGCTTCGGTGCCCAGGCGGACGAACCGATCCCGGAGCCTCGCGCCAAGGCGGCGGAAGCCTCCTGAGCGACAGACAGGAAAACCCCCGCGGCGCGCAGACGACAGCGGGGTTTCGGTGAAGTCGGCCCGAAGGCCGGCTTCTCAGCGACCGTAGTCGTCGGTCAGGCGCACAATATCCGTCTCGTCGAGAACAGCCCCCCGCTGGATCTCGATGAACGTCAACGGCGTGGTCCCCGTGTTGGCGATGCGATGCGTCGCCAGCGCCGGGATGTGCACATGGCTGCCCGATGATACGGGAATGGCGACACCGTCGATCTCGACGACACCGGCACCGGAAATCACGGTCCAGTCCTCCGCGCGATGGTGGTGAAACTGCAGTGACAGACGGTGGCCAACCAAAACACGAATGCGCTTGACCACATAGCCACGCCCCACGTCGAGAACGGCCCAGTCCCCCCACGGACGTGAATCGCTATCTCCGGTTGTATATTCAACTACACTACCATGCGGGGTAGCGTCTTGATCGGCGCGAACGCTGACCCTGTTTGCCATTTCAAATTTCCCCCACGTCAAATAGATGCCGCATTGCAGCGCACAATAAGGCCGCTTGTCAATCTGCTCCCAGATACATCTGCGTGATCGCGATCACAATAACAACATCCAATTTTCACAGCTTGGGGGGCGTGACTCCGGCGCCGAGCAAAGCCTGGGAAAGCGACGACTTCAGCTTCTCCAGGGCATCGACATCACGGCCTTCGGCCCTTGCGACCAAAACGGCCTGAGTGTTCGAGGCGCGCAACAACCACCAGCCGTCCTCGGTCTTCACGCGCACGCCGTCGGTGTCGTTGACTTCGGCACCGGCGGCCACCAGCGCTGCCTTCACCTTGTCGACGATGGCGAATTTCTCTTCCTCGACGACCGGGAAACGAAGCTCGGGCGTGTTGACCGTATCGGGCAGACGGTCACGCAGCTCGGTAAGCGGGACACCGGCCCGAACCACCGCCTTGATCAGGCGCAGCGCCGCGTAGAGCGCATCGTCGAAGCCGTAATAGCGATCGGCGAAGAAGACATGGCCGGACATCTCGCCGGCCAGCGGCGAACCGGTTTCCGCCATCTTCGTCTTGATGAGGGAGTGACCGGTCTTCCACATCAGCGGCTTGCCGCCCATGCGCGCGATCTCGTCGAAGAGCACCTGGCTTGCCTTCACGTCGGCAATGACGGTGGCGCCGGGGATGTCCTTCAGCAGGTCACCGGCGAGAATGGCGAGGAGCTGGTCGCCCCAGATGATCCGCCCCTTGCCGTCGATGGCGCCGATACGGTCGGCGTCGCCGTCGAAGGCGATGCCGATGTCGAGCTTGTTCTCAGCGACGAGATGTTGGAGCTGTTCGAGGTTCTCGGGCTCGGTCGGATCGGGATGATGGGCGGGGAAGGTACCGTCCACCGCCTCGTTGATCACCATATGGCGCCCCTTGAGCCCCGCGACGACACGACCGAGCACGGCACCGGCGGCACCATTGCCCGGATCCCAGCCGACGGCGAGATCATTGTCCACCGCCTCTTCAAGCAGGCGGGCGACATAGCGGTCGGAAACATCCTCTTCCCGCGCGGAGCCCACGCCCTCGGCGACGTCGCCGGCGGCGGAGACACGGCCAACTTCCTGGATCTGCGAGCCGAAGAAGGACTTCTTGCCCAGCATCATCTTGAAGCCGTTGTGATGGGGCGGATTGTGACTGCCCGTGACCTGGACACCACCGTCTGTACCGAGCACGGTCGCCGCGAAATAGAGCATGGGGGTCGGGCCGACGCCGATGCGGATCACTTCCGCCCCGGCGGAAACCATGCCCTCGACCAGCGCCGCCTCCATCATGGGCGAAGACACGCGACCGTCGCGGCCGACCGCGATCACCGGCTTGGCCTTGCCCGACGCCCGCCCCACCAGGGTCGCGAAAGTGCGGCCAAGCGCCAGGGCGTCCGACTCGTGCAGGGTTTCGCCGACGATGCCGCGAATGTCGTATTCGCGCAGGATGGATGGATGGAATGAATAGGCTTTGCTCACAATCGACCCCCGCTTAATGAGATAGAACCGGCTGCAGCCGGTCTGGTAATAGGCTGCTCCATCCCGGTCCCCACACCGGAATGGAACGTTCTTCCGATCGGCAAGCCCGTCAGAGCTTGCCCGCCGCCTCCGCCAGGAAGGGCGCGAACTTCGGCGCGATGTCGGGCCGGGCCAGGGCGAAGGCGACATTCGCCTCGAGGAAGCCGACCTTGTCGCCGCAATCGAAACGGCGTCCCTCGAAGGTGAAGCCGTGGAACGGCACTTCACCGATCATCTTGGCCATGGCGTCCGTCAGCTGGATCTCGCCACCGGCGCCCCGCTCCTGGCGCTCCAGATGGCCGAAGATCGACGGCGCGAGGATATAGCGGCCAATGACCGACAGGGTCGACGGCGCCTCTTCAGGTTTCGGCTTCTCGACAAGCCCCTTCACTTCGGTCAGCGCACCGTCGACGGCGCCCGGAGTCAGCACGCCGTACCGCTGCGTGTGTTCACGCGGGACATCCATCACGGCGACGAGGTTACCTCCCACCGGGGCGTGTGCCGCCGCCATCTGAGCAAGGCACGGAGTCTTCGAGAGGACGAGATCATCGGGCAGGAGAACGGCGAAAGGCTCGTTCCCGACCAGTTCCTTGGCGCAGAGCACCGCATGGCCAAGGCCGAGTGCCTCGGGCTGGCGCACGAAGGAGACCTGGCCCATGGCCGGCTGCCACGACAGCAGCGCCTCGAGCTCTGCCTTCTTGCCCCGGCGGGCCAGGGTCTCTTCCAGTTCGAAATGGCGATCGAAATGATCTTCGAGGGCAGTCTTGCCCCGGGACGTCACGAAAATGAAATGCTCGATCCCGGCGGCGCGCGCCTCTTCCATCGCATAATGGATCAGGGGCTTGTCGACGACCGGCAACATTTCCTTCGGCATCGCCTTGGTCGCGGGAAGAAAGCGCGTTCCCAATCCGCCAACGGGGAACACGGCCTTACGAATCTTTGTCGTCATCGTGGAATTACTCTGTCTGACTTCCGGTCCGGAGCTCTCGCCGCCGCACGTTCATGCCACGACAGGTGCGCATGTTACAATGCCACAATGGCCGCAGGGTTCCCTTTGTCCCCTATTCGGCGGCAGAAACCAGCGGGGCGGCTGCGCGGTCGACCGGCGGCAGATCGAGGGAGGCGACCAGAGTGCGCACCTCTTGACGGGCCGCGACCTCGGACATGGTGAGGGAAGACCCGGTACGCCCGAGGTCGAGCATGGTCAGCCCCTGAAGGAAGAGCTCGCGATAGGTCACGCGCTCGGACAGGCCGGCG
>JAQVKV010000387.1 GCA_028694545.1 Zavarzinia sp.
CGTCCTATGTCGCGATCGGGGCGGTCGCCACGCTTGCTGCGGCGCTGGCCGTGGCCGCTCCCCGGTGCTGATCCAGGCCGTGGCCGGGCTTGCCCTGGTGGGGGCTTTCGGCGGGGCGCTTTCAGCGGCGCTGGCCGTCCCGGCCGAGCGCGAGGCGGCTCTGGTCACCCTGCTGGTGACGGCGTCTGGCCTGTCCTTCGGCGGGATCGGCGCCGCTTTCTGGGGGCTGGTGGCGGGTGGTGCCATGTGGCTGTTGCGCCCCCGTCACTGAGAAGAAATGAAAAGTTTTTATGGTGTGCTGGACAATAAATGAAAAGGGTAGGATAGTCCGCACCCTTCGGCGCCGGTGATCGCACCGGCTGCCGGCACTTATGGAAGGGTTTTGGCGCAGCCCGCGCCGATTGGACAGGAACATGAGCACCAAGCGCACCGCCGTCTCGGAACAGGAAGCCCTGCTGTTTCACTCCCAGGGCCGCCCGGGCAAGCTGGAAATCGTGGCGACGAAGCCGATGGCGACGCAGCGCGATCTCAGCCTCGCCTATTCGCCCGGCGTCGCCATTCCTGTGAAGGCCATCGCCGAGGATCCGGAGACCGCCTACGACTATACGACCAAGGGCAATCTGGTCGCGGTCATCACCAATGGCACCGCCATCCTCGGCCTCGGCAATCTGGGCGCGCTGGCGTCCAAGCCGGTGATGGAGGGCAAGTCGGTCCTTTTCAAGCGCTTCGCCGACGTTGATTCGATCGACCTCGAGGTGGGCACCGAGGACGTCGAGGAATTCATCAACGCGGTCCGCTTCCTCGGTCCCAGCTTCGGCGGCATCAACCTCGAGGATATCAAGGCGCCTGAATGCTTCGTGATCGAAAGCCGCCTGCGCGAGATCATGGATATTCCGGTGTTCCATGACGACCAGCACGGCACCGCGATCATCGCCGCCGCCGGCCTGATCAATGCCCTCGACCTCACGGGCAAGTCGATCAAGGACATTCGCGTCGTCGTGAACGGCGCCGGCGCCGCCTCGATCGCCTGTATCGAACTGATCAAGAGCCTCGGCCTGCCGCACGAGAACGCGATCCTGTGCGATTCCAAGGGCGTCATCTACAAGGGCCGCACCGAGGGCATGAACCAGTGGAAGTCGGCCCATGCCGTCACCACCGACCTGCGCACCCTCGATGAAGCGATGGCGGGCGCGGACGTCTTCCTCGGCCTGTCCGTGAAGGGCGCGGTGACGCGCGAGATGGTGGCGAAGATGGCGCCCCAGCCCGTCATTTTCGCCATGGCCAACCCGGACCCGGAAATCACGCCGGAGGAGGTCGAGGCGGTGCGCGGCGACGCCATCGTCGCGACCGGCCGCTCCGACTATCCGAACCAGGTCAACAACGTTCTCGGCTTCCCCTATATCTTCCGGGGTGCGCTCGATGTCCGGGCCCGCACCATCAACGAGGAAATGAAGCTGGCCGCCGCCAGGGCGCTCGCCGAACTCGCGCGGGAAGACGTGCCTGACGAGGTGGCGGCCGCCTATGCCGGCAGCCGCCCGCAGTACGGGCCGAAATACATCATCCCCGTGCCCTTCGACCCGCGCCTGATCAGCCGCGTGCCGCCCGCCGTCGCCGAAGCCGCGATGAAGACGGGTGTCGCGCGTCGCCCGATCATCGACATGAAGGCCTATTGCACCGAACTGTCGGGCCGTCTCGATCCGTCGGTCGCCCTGTTCCAGCGCGTCTTCGACGAATTGCGCCAGAACCCGAAGCGCGTCGTCTTCGCCGAGGGCGAGGAAGAGAAGACCATCCGGGCGGCGCTGGCCTTCCGCCAGTCCGGCTATGGCACGCCGGTCCTGGTCGGCCGCGAGGAGCGCATCCGCCAGACCATCGAGGACATGGGCCTCGACGGCGAGAGCGGGCTCGAGATTCACAATGCGCGGAACTCGACCCATACCACGCTCTACACCGACTTCCTCTATGCGCGGCAACAGCGGCGCGGCCTGCTTTATCGTGACTGCCAGCGCCTCGTGAACAACGACCGTAATGTCTTCGCCTCCTGCATGGTGGCGAACGGCCATGCGGACGCCATGGTGACCGGCATCACCCGCGCCTATGCCCAGTCGCTGCAGGAAGTGCTGCGCGTGGTCGACCCCCTGCCGGGGCGGCGCATCTTCGGCCTCTCGGTCGTGCTGGCCAAGGGACGGACGATCTATTTCGCCGATACGGCGGTGGACGAGCAGCCCTCGCCCGAGGCGCTGGCCGACATCGCCCGCCAGTCGGCGGAAGTGGTGCGCCACCTGGGGCACGAGCCCCGGGTCGCCTTCCTGTCCTATTCCAACTTCGGCAACCGGTTGCGTGAATCGTCGTCCAACGTGCGCGAGGCGGTGGCGATCCTCGACCAGCAGGAGACGGACTTCGAATACGACGGCGAGATGATGGCCGACGTCGCGCTGAACCGTCAGCTCATGAGTCTCTATCCCTTCAGCCGCCTGACGGAACCCGCCAACGTGCTGATCCTGCCCTCGCTCTCGACCTCGATCACGGCGGCGAAGCTGATGAAGGAATTGGGCGGGGCCACGGTGATCGGTCCCCTGCTGGTCGGCATGTCGAAGCCGATCCAGATCGTGCCGCTTGGCACCGCCGTTTCGGATCTCGTCAACCTGTCGGCGCTGACGGCCTATATGTCGCGTTGACCGTCTGCTTTCGGGTGGTGTTCGTGTCGGTGAGGTCCGCTTTGCTTCCCCTTCTCGCCACCACTGCGAAAGTGGCGTCGCCGGGGCTTGTCGTCATCGCCGTTCTCGGCCTGTCGGGGCGCCTGACGCCCGTGGCGACGGTGGTCGGGGCGGCGTTCGTCGTCGGCGTCGCCGTCGTCGTCACACTGTGGCTGCGGCGTGACCGCGCCCTGCTCGAGGCCAGTCTCGACGAGGCGCGGCGCCAGGATTTCGATACCCACGAACGGATCGAGGGCCTGCGGCGCGAGGTGGCGCGCGCGCGGGCCGAACAGCGCGAGGCGGTGCAGGGCAACCGCGTCATCCTCGACCTGCTGCCCGATCCCCTGATCCTGATCGACCGCGATCTTGGCGTGCGTACCGCCAACAAGGCGGCGCGTGCCCTCTTCGGCGACGGGCCGGCGGGGCGGCCCCTGACCGCCACCCTGCGTCATCCCGAGATCCTGGAGGCGGTCGACATCGTCGTCAGCGGCGAGGAGCCGACAGTCGAGATCGAGGTTTCGCTGCCCGTGCCCGTCGCCCGTGAACTGACCTGCCGTATCGTCGCCATCGACCGGCCGGGGCCTGACGGCGCGGTGGCGGCGCTGGTGTTCCGCGATCTCACCCAGTCGAAGCGGGTTGAGCGCATGCGCGCTGATTTCGTCGCGAACGCCAGTCACGAGATCCGCACCCCGCTCGCCGCGCTCGGCGGCTATATCGAGACCCTGCTGGGTCCCGCGCGGGATGACGCCGGGGCGCGCGAACGCTTCCTGAAGATCATGGCGGAACAGGTCACGCGCATGACCCGCCTTGTCGGCGACCTGCTTTCGCTGTCGCGTGTCGAGCTGACCGAACACACGCCGCCGGCCGATCCGGTGGCGATCGGTGCCCTGATCCGGCGGGTGGTGAAATCGCTCGACTTCCGGGCCCAGGCCAAGGCGGCGACGGTTGCCATCGATATTCCGGACGACCTGCCGCCGGTAGTCGGCGACGAGGGTGAACTGGAGCAGGTCTTCACCAACCTGATCGACAATGCGATCAAATACGGCCGCCAGGGCGGCACGGTGAAAATCTCGGCTCATGTCATCGACCAGATTCCTGCCGGGCGTACCGGCTGGCCCGATACGGCGCGGCCGGTCGCCATCC
>JAQVKV010000388.1 GCA_028694545.1 Zavarzinia sp.
GTCGAGCAGGCGGCCACGCAGGACGCGGGGGGAGGTCATGGGTCTGTATCCGAAAGAACGAACCCCCTCACCCCAACCCCTCTCCCCGAGTGGGGCGAGGGGCTTTCTCCCTCGCCCCCCTACGGGGGGAGAGGGCCGGGGTGAGGGGGGAATTGCTTACGCCGAGACGCCTTCGACGTACCAGTCGAGGCCGAGCAGGTCGCCGTCCGAAAGGGCGGCACCGTCGGCGACCTTCACTTCGCCCTTCTGGTCCTTGATCGGGCCGGCGAAGGGCAGGATGGAGCCGTCGATGATGCCGGCCTTGATCGTCTCGCACTCGGCCTTCAGCGTGTCGGAGACCGCGCCGCTGAAGGGGGCCAGCGACAAGAAGCCCTCCTTCAGGCCGTGCCAGGTGCTGGCGGACTGCCAGGCGCCGTCGAGGACGGCCTGGGTGCGCTCGATGTAATAGGGGCCCCATTCGTCGATGATGGCGGTGACCTGCGCGGTGGGGGCGAAGGACTTCATGTCGGACGCCTGACCGACGGCAAGGATGCCGCGCTGTTCGGCGATCTGGAGCGGGGCGGGGCTGTCGGTGTGCTGGGTCATGAAGTCGACGCCTTGGTCGATCAGGGCCTTGGCGGCATCGCCTTCCTTGCCCGGGTCGTACCAGGAGTTGATCCAGACCACCTTTACCTCGGCGTTCGGATTCACCTTGCGGGCCCAGATCGCGGTGGCGTTGATGCCGCGTACTACCTCGGGGATCGGCACGGAGGCGATGTAGCCGATCTTGCCGGTCTTCGACAGCGAACCCGCGAGATGGCCGACGATGGTCCGGCCTTCATAGAAGCGCGACGAATAGACCGAGACGTTGGGCAGGGTCTTGAAGCCTGTCGCATGCTCGAAGAAGGTGTTCTTGAACTGCTTCGCCACCTTGAGGGTCGGCTCCATATAGCCGAAGGAGGTGGTGAAGATCAGCTTGTTGCCGTCGGCGGCGAGCTTGCGGATCACGCGCTCGGCGTCCGGGCCCTCGGCGACATTCTCGACATAGGTGGTCTTCACGAGGTCGCCGAACTTGGCTTCCACCGCCTTGCGGCCGAGATCGTGGCCGTGGGTCCAGCCGAAATCGCCGATCGGGCCGACGTAGACGAAGCCGATCTTCAGCGGGTCGGCGGCGCTCGCCTTGTGGAAGGGGGCGCCCGCCAGCGTCAGGCCGGCGGCGGCGCTGCCGACGAGGAAAGTACGGCGATCGATGGGTCTGATCATGTCTTGCTCCGAGGAAGGCGTCTGGTAACGGGTGTCAGCTCGCGGGCCGGAACGGCTTGCCGAGGCAGGCCGGGGCATCCAGCCGTCCCCGCCAGGGGCCGGCCGAAATCACGGTAAGGACGATGATGGTGGCGAGATAGGGCAGCATGTTCATCACCTGGGCCGGGATGCCGATGCCGCCCGCGCCCTGGAGATAGAGCTGGAGGATGGTCACCCCACCGAAGATATAGGCGCCGCCCAGCACGCGCCACGGCCGCCACGAGGCGAAGGCGACAAGCGCCAGCGCGATCCAGCCGCGCCCCGCCGTCATGCCCTCCACCCACATGGGCGTATAGGACAGCGAGAGATAGGCGCCGGCGAGGCCGGCGCACAGTCCGCCGAAGAGGACGGCGAAATAACGCACCCGAATGACGTCGTAGCCGATCGAATGGGCCGAAAGATCGCTCTCGCCGACGGCGCGCAGGATGAGGCCGGCGCGCGTCTGCTTCAGGAACCAGGCGACCGCGACGGTGATCGCGACCGAAAGATAGACGAGAACGTCGTGCCCGAAGATCAGCGGCCCGATCACCGGAATGTCGGAAAGCCCGGGGATGGACAGGGTGGCGAGCTTGTCCACGGGGGTGCCGATGTAACCCGCGCCGATCAGCGACGAGAGACCAATGCCGAAGATGGTCAGCGCCAGGCCCGTCGCCACCTGATTGGCCATCAGGGTCAGGGTGAGGATGCCGAAGGCGAGCGCCATGGCCATGCCGGCGATCGCCGCGGCGATGATGCCGAGAATGGCGGAGCCGGTGCCCACCGTGGTCGCGAAGGCGATGACGGCGCCCACCAGCATCATCCCCTCGACCCCGAGGTTGAGGACACCGGATTTCTCCGTCACCAGTTCCCCGATCGCGGCGAGCAGCAGGGGCGTTGCGGCCGCGATGACCGTCAGCAGCATGGGCAGAAGCGTATCGAGGCTCATGGTCAGACCCCTTCGACGACGGGCTTCAGGACCCGCACCCGGTAGCGGACGAGGAAGTCGGAAGCGAGCAGGAAGAACAGCAGCATGCCCTGGAACACGCCGGTCACCGCCTGGGGCAGGCCGAGATTGATCTGCGCGTTCTCGCCTCCCATGTAGGACAGCGCCATCAGCATGCCCGACGCGATGATGCCGAGCGGATGCAGCCGGCCGAGGAAGGCGACGATGATCGCCGTGAAGCCGTAGCCGGGCGAGATGTTGGGCACGAGCTGGCCGATCGGCCCCGAAACCTCGAAGGTTCCGGCGAGGCCGGCGAGGCCGCCGGTCAGCATCAGGCAGAACCAGGTCAGCCGCGTGCGGTCGAAGCCCGCGTAGCGCGCCGCCGCCGGCGCGGAGCCCAGCGTCCGGATCTGGAAACCGATGATGGAGCGCGACAGCAGCACCCAGCCGGCCACCGCGATCGCCAGCGCCACGAGGAAGCCGAGGTGCAGGCGCGTCTCGTCCCAGATGATGGGCAGCACCGCGCTGTCGGTGAACATGCGCGATTGCGGGAAATTGAAGCCCATCGGGTCCTTCAGCGGTCCGAAGACGAGAACGGCGAGGAACAGCGTGGCGACATAGGTCAGCATCAGGCTGGTCAGGATCTCGTTCACGTTGAAGCGCGTCTTCAGGAAGGCGGGGATGGCGCCATAAAGCGCCCCGCCCGCGATCCCGGCCAGCGCCATCAGGGGCAGGATGTAGAAACCCGTCTCGTCCCAGAAGGCGAGCGCCACGGCCCCGCCGCAGACGGCCCCCATGGTGAGTTGGCCTTCGGCGCCGATGTTCCAGATGTTGGCGCGATAGCCAAGGGCAAGGCCGATCGCGATCATGATGAGCGGTGCCGCCTTCACGCAGAGTTCGGAGAAGCCGTATTTCGTCTCGAAGGGGGACAGGAAGAAGTAGTAGAGCGCCTCGAACGGCTCGGCGCCAAGGGTCAGGAAGACGAAGAAGCCCGCGACCACGGTCGCCGCGACCGCGATGAAGGGCGTGAGATAGAGCATGCGCGTCGAGATCTGTCGCCGCGCTTCGATTTTCAGAGCCATCACGCCGCCCCCTGTTCCGGGGCGCCGTGGATCCCGCCCATCAAAAGACCGATTTCCTCGACCGAGACCGTGGCCGCCGGCATGGCGTCCGACAGTTGTCCGGCGTTGATCACCGCGATGCGGTCCGAAAGGGTGAGCAATTCGTCGAGATCCTGGGAAATCACCAGGATCGCGCTGCCGGTCGCCGCGAGATCGACCAGCGCCTGCTGGATCGTCGCGGCGGCGGCGGCGTCGACGCCCCAGGTGGGCTGCGCCACGACGAGGATCTCGGGCTTCTGCAGGATCTCCCGCCCGACGATGAACTTCTGCAGGTTGCCGCCGGACAGGCTGCCGGCCGCCGTCTCCGTGCCCGGGGTGCGGACGTCGAAGCGCTTGATCACCTCGGCGGCGAAGGCGCGCGACTTGCCCTTGTCGAGGAAACCCGCCGTAAGGAAGCCCATGCGCTTGTGCGCGGACAGCATGGCGTTGTCGGTCAGCGACATGTCGGGCACGGCGCCGTGGCCGTTGCGTTCCTCCGGCACGGTGCACAGGCCCAGCTTGCGGCGCG
>JAQVKV010000003.1 GCA_028694545.1 Zavarzinia sp.
CCCTCGGAGCGGCCGATCCAATTGTCCTGCATCAGGCGGACCTTGGATGGCCAGCGCTCCAGCGTATCCAGCCCGGCGAGGAGGTCATCCGCGAAATGGGTGATCTTCAGGAACCATTGCGACAGCTTGCGCCGTTCGACCAGGGCGCCGGAACGCCAGCCCCGGCCATCGATCACCTGCTCGTTGGCGAGCACCGTGTTGTCCACCGGGTCCCAGTTGACCAGGCTTTCCTTCCGGTAGGCGAGGCCCGCCTTCAGGAAGTCGAGGAACAGCTTCTGTTCGTGGCGGTAATAGGAGGGATCGCAGGTCGCGACCTCGCGGCTCCAGTCCAGCGACAGCCCCATGGACTTGAGCTGGTCGCGCATGGTGGCGATGTTCTTGTAGGTCCAGTCCGCCGGATGGACCTTGCGTTCCATGGCGGCGTTTTCCGCCGGCATGCCGAAGGCGTCCCAGCCCATGGGGTGCAGCACGTTGAAGCCCCGCGCCCGCTTGTAGCGCGCGACCACGTCGCCCATGGCGTAGTTGCGCACATGGCCCATGTGGATGCGCCCCGACGGATAGGGGAACATCTCGAGGACGTAATATTTCGGGATGCTGGTGTCTTCACCTGCGCGGAAGGCGTCGGCCGCCTCCCAGGCCGCCTGCCATTTCTTTTCGGCGGCGCGCGGGTTGTAACGCTCGTTCGACATGGGGACGGATCGGCTCTCTGTCGCTGCGGGCCATTGCGGGCCCGGGCAGCGGGATCATGGAAGTGACAGAGATATAGGGCGATGGCTTTCCCGCTGGCAAGCCATCTGTCCCCCTGCCCTTGTCGGGTGCGCTTGTCGCCGGTCCCGCGCGGGCCCGGCGTCGGGTGCGCTTACTCGCCGATCGCCTGGATGCGAAGCTGGCGGGCGCGGGTCAGGATGGCGTTCTCGAGCTGGCCCACGGTCTCGGCCGAGACGGGGACGTCGATCCACTGCCGTTCGGGCCCGATCTGCTGGCGGAACAGGGCGACCTTCAGCCCGTCGGCGCGCAGGCGCCGGTCGAGGATGTAGACGGTCGCCTTCATCCGCTCCGACGGCCGGTCGGGCGAGGAATACCAGTCGGTGATGATGACGCCGCCGAAGGGATCGGCGGAGGCGAGCGGCATGAACGACAATGTGTCGAGCGAGGCGCGCCACAGCAGGGCATTGACCCCGATGCCGCTGCTGCCCTGGTCCTGCTCGTTCTGCTTGCCGCCGAAGACAACGAGGCCGTCCGGGCCGAACAGTCCGCCACCTTGTTCCTGGCTGTTCGCCTGGGGGATCGGGGCTGATTTTCCGGAAGGCTTGGTCTCTGGAAATTGGTCCTGGGACTCCATCGAGCCGCAGGCGGCGAGCGACAGGGCGATCAGAATGGAAACGAGAGCCCCGCCGGAACGCAGTCCGTTCATGAATATGTCCTCACCCACTGACACCAGGAGCCGGTCTCGGGGACACGGCGACAGCACTTCATTAAGGGATGGCTCGTCGCAAGGCAATGGCGGCCAAGCCGAAATCCCGGGGTGGCGGGGGATATCGGGATATTGGCCGGAAGTCCCGCGCACCAGGAAGGTGTTACGCATGTGCAACAGGGTGGGGGGAATGTCCCGGCGGCGCCCCGTGGCGGGCGCCCTTTCGGCTTGACCCGGGAGGCCCTCGGAAATCTAAATCGTCGCGTGAGATCCGACCTGGATCCCCGGGGGCCACTCCCGGCAACCTCACAGTGAATCGAGGGGATGATGAAGAAGCTTCTTTTGGGCACGACGGCCCTTGCCACCGCCGCCCTGCAGTCCGCCGGCACCGCCAACGCCGCCGAAGGCCTGACCATGTCGGTCACCGGTTACTTCACCGGCGTGATGGCTTTCGGTGACAACGGCGTTGCCAACGGCCGTGGCGTGTCCTTCGAGGACTGGGACAACGAAATCTGGTTCACCGCCGAAGGCGTGGCCGACAACGGCCTGAAGTACGGCTTCCGCGTCGAGCTGGAAGCCAACACCACCGGCGACCAGATCGACGAACAGTACATGTGGCTGTCGGGCGGCTTCGGCAAGATCATCTTCGGTGAAGACGACGGCGCTTCCGAGAAGATGGGCTACACCTCGCCCGCTCCGGATAACTACGGCATCCTGTCGGTCAACTCCGGTAACTACGTCTTCGGCTCGACCCCGACGACCATCAACAACACCGGCGACGGCACCAAGCTGACCTACATCACCCCGCGCATCGCCGGCTTCCAGCTCGGCCTGTCCTATGCGCCGGAAGCTTGCGAAGACCGTCAGGGCTGCCTGCTCAACGACTTCGGCGTGGACAACGACGGCGCCGGTGGCCAGCAGTTCTCGGCCGGCCTGAACTTCTCCAAGGAGTTCTCGGGCATTTCGGTCGGCCTGTCGGGCACCTATGTCTGGCAGGAAGACGAGCTGGGCATCGCCTCGGTCACCGACGATCAGACGTCCTTCGGCTTCGGCCTGAACGTCGGCTTCGCGGCTGGCGCTGGCACGGTCACCACCGGTGCCTCGTACCTGAAGATCGACAACCTCGGCACCATCGACGGTGACGATTACGAAGTCTATGACGCTGGCGTCCAGTACGCCCAGGGTCCGTTCACGATCGGCGTGCAGTCGATCTGGGCCGACTACAGCGCTCCCACCATCGGCGTCGACGGCGACGTGTGGGCGATGTCCATCGGTGGCGGCTACGAACTGGCTGCTGGCCTCGGCCTCTCCGCTGGCTACATCCACTATGACCGCGACTCTTCGCTGGGCACCTCGCTCGGTGCTTTCGATGCCGACGTCTTCATGGTCGGTTCGCAGCTGTCGTTCTGATCCCTGTCGGGTTCAAGAGAAGGGCGGGGAATTCCCCGCCCTTTTTTTGTCCGGTTCGGAAGATGCCGGGCCTTGCCTTGTTCGATCGTCCTTCCGATATTGCCGGTCGTTGAAGTGGGAGATCGAAATGGGTGGATTGATCTGGCTGGCGTCATATCCCAAGTCCGGCAACACCTGGTTGCGTACCTTTCTCCATCATCTCCTGATCAATCCGCCGGCGCCGCTCCCCCCCGACGCGCTTTCGCGCTTCACCATTGGCGATCACCATCGGGCCTGGTACGACAAGGTCGCTGGAACCTCCACCTGGGGCTGGCCAGAGAAAGAGATCGCCAAGCTTCGCCCTCGGGCGCAAGCGCTCATGACCGGGGCCCATCCCGATTCGGTGTTTATCAAGACGCACTCCATGCTGGGTGAGCGGGACGGTATTCCCCTGATCGTGCCGGAGGCGACGTCTGGCGGCATCTATGTCGTCCGGGATCCACGCGACGTCGTTATCTCGGCCGCTGACCACTATGGTCTGACCATCGACGAAATGATCGGCCGCATGCGGTCCAGCCAAGCCGGCACCGGGGGCACCCAGGACTCGATCATTACCCACCAGGGGAGCTGGTCCGAACACGTCCTCAGTTGGACCCATGTGCCCATGCCCGGTTTCCACACCGTCCGATACGAGGACATGGAGCAGAAGCCGATGAAAACTTTCGGGGGCATTGCTCATTTTCTCGGCCTGAAGCCATCCCGCGAAAGACTGGAGCGGGCGATCAAGTTTTCGTCCTTCAAGGTTCTGCAGAACCAGGAAGCCAAGCATGGCTTCAAGGAACGAAGTTCGTTCTCCGAACGCTTCTTCCGTGTCGGCAAATCCGGCCAATGGAAGAACAAGCTGACACCAGAGCAGGTCGCGGAGATCGAACACGATCACGGCGAGCAGATGCGACGTTTTGGCTATCTCTGATCCCACATTCTACAACTTTCGGTCAGCTTGCCCGCGGCCATCCCCCCGCCCATAATCCGCGCTAATGAGAACGGCGGATGCGGGAGGACAGCATGAGCCAGGAAATCTACCCGGTGCCTTCGGCGTTTGCCGCGCGGGCGAAGGTGACGGCGGCGGATTATGAGGCGGGTTACCGCCGTTCGATCGAGGACCCGGTCGGCTTCTGGGCGGAAGCCGGCAAGCGCCTGGACTGGATCACGCCCTATACGGCGGCCGGCGTGAAGGATGTCTCCTTCGGGCCCGAGGACGTGCACATCCGCTGGTTCCACGACGGCACCCTGAACGTCGCCGCCAACTGCCTCGACCGCCATCTCGCCACCAGGGGCGACAAGGTCGCCATCCTCTGGGAAGGCGACAATCCCGCCGACAGCCGCGCCATCACCTATCGCGAACTCCATGCGGAAGTCTCGCGCTTCGCCAACGTCCTGCTCTCGCTCGGCGTCGTGAAGGGGGATCGCGTCACCCTCTATCTGCCCATGATCCCGGAAGCCGCGGTCGCCATGCTGGCCTGTGCAAGGATCGGCGCCATCCATTCCATCGTCTTCGGCGGCTTCTCCCCCGACAGCCTCGCCGGCCGCATCGTCGACTGCGGATCGAAGGTCGTCGTCACCGCCGACGAGGGCCTGCGCGCCGGCCGCACCGTGCCGCTCAAGGGCAATACCGACAAGGCGCTGGAACAATGCCCCGATGTCGAACATGTCGTCGTCGTGCGCCGCACCGGCGGCAACATCGGCTTCGTGCCGGGCCGTGACGTCTGGTATCACGAAGCCCTGGCGGCGGCCGATCCGGTGAACGTGCCCGTGGCCCAGAACGCCGAGGATCCGCTCTTCATCCTCTATACCTCGGGCTCGACCGGCAAGCCCAAGGGCGTGCTGCACACCACCGGCGGCTATCTCGTCTATGCCTCCATGACCCATGAATATGTCTTCGACTGCCAGGACGACGACATCTACTGGTGCACGGCGGACGTCGGCTGGGTCACCGGCCACAGCTACATCGTCTATGGTCCGCTGGCCAACGGCGCCACCACCCTGATGTTCGAGGGCGTGCCGACCTATCCGGACGCTTCCCGCTTCTGGCAGGTCATCGACAAATACAAGGTCACCATCTTCTATACGGCGCCGACCGCCATCCGCAGCCTGATGCGCGAGGGCGAGGAGCTGGTGAAGACCACCTCGCGCGCCAGCTTGCGCCTGCTCGGCTCGGTCGGCGAGCCGATCAATCCGGAAGCCTGGGCCTGGTATCACCGGGTGGTCGGTGACGAGCGTTGCCCCATCGTCGACACCTGGTGGCAGACCGAGACCGGCGGCATCCTCATCACCCCCCTGCCCGGCGCCACCGCGCTGAAGCCCGGTTCCGCCACCCTGCCCTTCTTCGGCGTGGCACCGGAAGTGGTGGATGCCGAGGGCAAGGTCCTGGAAGGCCCGACCGAAGGCAATCTCTGCATCGCCGATTCGTGGCCCGGCCAGATGCGCACGGTCTATGGCGATCACGAACGCTTCGTGCAGACCTACTTCTCGACCTACCCGGGCAAATATTTCACCGGGGACGGCTGCCGGCGCGACGAGGACGGCTATTACTGGATCACCGGAAGGGTCGACGACGTCATCAACGTCTCGGGCCACCGCATGGGCACGGCCGAGGTCGAGAGCGCCCTGGTCGCCCACGCCAAGGTCGCTGAAGCCGCCGTCGTCGGCTATCCCCACGACCTCAAGGGCCAGGGCATCTATGCCTATGTCACGCTGAACGCCGGCGAGGAACCGACGGACGAGCTGAAGAAGGAACTGGTCACCTGGGTCCGGCGCGAGATCGGCCCGATCGCGAGCCCGGACCTGATCCAGTTCGCCCCCGGCCTGCCCAAGACCCGCTCGGGCAAGATCATGCGCCGCATCCTGCGCAAGATCGCCGAGAACGAGTTCGGCGCCCTCGGCGATACCTCCACCCTCGCCGATCCTTCCGTCGTCACCGATCTCATCGACAATCGTCAGAACAAATAGGCCAAACTCCGTCGTCCCGGCGCAGGCCGGGACCTCCCCCAGGCAAACGCGCCATTCTCGTCACAAGGTCCCGGCCTCCGCCGGGACGACGGGAGGGGGGATTAATACCGCTTGTCCTCCCGGACACCCGACAGCAGCCATAGCCCGACCAGCAGGAAGGGCAGCACTACCGCGATGCCCAGCCGGCGGTCGTCGGTCAGGTCGGTCACGATGCCGATCATAAAGGGGGCCAGAAAGGCCGTCGCCTTGCCCGAGAGCGCGTAGAGACCGAAGAATTCCGTCATCAGATGCGGCGGCGCCAGCTTGGCCATCAGGCTGCGGCTGGACGCCTGCGCCGGCCCGAACGGCAGGCCGAGCACGAGGGTGCAGAGAATGAACGCACGCTCCGCCGGGCTGTCGAACAGGGCACGATCGGGCAGGGGTGCTTCCACGGGGAAGAAGAAGAACACATGCTCCGCCCCGATCGAGAGGATGCCGATGGTGCCGAGGATGAGCATGACGAGGGAGATGGTGATGGTGGTCTTCGAGCCCGCGAGTGCCTCGAGCACGCCACCAATGAAGGAACCGAGCATGGCGAGCACGTTCAGCAGGATGCCGAAGATGCCGATGGTCAGCAGGTCCCAGCCGAAGGTCGCCCGGGCATAGATGCCGCCGAAGGCGAAGATGGCGAGCAGCGCATCGCCATAGATCATGTGGGCGATCAGATAGCGCAGCACGTTGCCGTGGGCCGGCAGGCTCCGCAGGGTGCGCGCGAGTTGCGACAAGCCCTGGCGCACGGCGGCCCGACGCGAGATGCCGGCGCGCGCCTGATCCGGCACGAAGAGGAACATGGGCAGGATGAAGAGCGCCAGCCAGACGGCGGAGAGTGGCCCGGACAGCCGCTCCGCCTCATGCGCCGCCTTGTCGAGGCCGAAGGCCGGCACCTCGGGCAGCACGAAGAGCCCGAGCACAAAACCGAGCGAGACCAGCCCGCCGACATAGCCGACGCCCCAGCCGATGGCGGAAAGAACACCGATCCGCTGCGGCGGCACCAGGCTCGGCAGCATGGCATTGTTGAAGACGATGGCGAATTCGGCGCCGATGGTCGCGAGCGTCACCGCCGCCAGCATCAGCAGCAATCCGCCACTGCCCAGCCCCGGCACCGCATACCACAGCGCGCCGCAGCCGATGAAGGTGAGCAGCGCCAGCGCGGCGATCCAGGGCTTGCGCGGGCCTGCCGCGTCGGCGACCGCGCCGAGTACGGGGGCCAGCAGGGCGATGGCGATCCCGGCGACGGTCTGGGTATAGCCCCACAGCGCCTGCCCGGCGGCGGCGTCCGGGGCCACGGCGGCGGCGAAATAGGGCGCGAAGATGAAGGTGGTGACCAGGGTGAAGAAGGGCTGGAACGCCCAGTCGAAGGTCGTCCACGAAGCTTGCGCCAGGCGGCTGGATTTCATGATGGTGACCCCCTCACCCCAGCCCTCTCCTCCAAGGGGGCGAGGGGGCCTGCCTCGAACTGTATCGACTCCCTCGCCCCCTTCAGGGGGAGAGGGTTGGGGTGAGGGGGGACCGGCCTTCCCAAGATCAGACCGAGAACTGGCCGCGCAGGTGGCGGCCGGCGAAGGTGAGCTTGGCGAGTGTCGCGCCGCCCTGGGTCAGTTCCTCGATCAGGGCATGGGTGCGGGCGATGGCGGCGTCATGGTCTTCCAGCCAGCCTTCCACCCCGCCCTCGGCCCGTGTCGCGGCCGAGGCGAGCAGGCGCTGCTGGGCATAGAGATCGTCGACGAGGGCGGTGAGCGCCAGCCGGTCCCAATGGTCCGCCGCCTCGATGGTGGCGGCGGCCTCGCGCAGGGCGTCGAGGCCGATTTCGTCGCCGAGGCGGAAATAGGTACCGCCGATCACCAGCACGTCACCCCAGGATTCCGCCGCCGCGACGATGTCGAGGGCGCCGGCGAGGAACGGCAGGGCGGCGATGCCGGCCGCGATTTCCGTCGGCACCCCGATGGCGACGAGACCGTCGTGCGTCGAGGCGAGGCGGGTTCCCGCGCGCGCCGGCAGCAGGTCCGGCAGGGCGGCGGTCAGCCGCGCGATGCCCGGACCATAGCGGTGCAGGGTGCCGGCGATGTCGAGGGGCTGGGATTCGTTGTGCAGCAGCCACATGGTCGCCTGGCGCGTGGCATTGCCGGTCTCGAGCAGCATGGCGGTTTGGCTGGCGGCGGGGACCTTCGCGTCCAGCCCGTCCACCGCTTCGGCCAGCTTCTGCAATCCGAAGACCTCGCGCGCGGCGACGAAGGCCCGGGCGATCGCGCCCGCGTCGAAGCCGGTCGATTCGGCAATGCGCGAGACGAAGGTGGGCCCGGTCCAGTTCACGACCGCATTGGCGAGCTGGGTCGCGATGATCTCGCGGCGCAGACGGTGGCGGGCGATCTGGGCGGGGTAGCGCTGCTGCAGTTCCGTCGGGAAATAGGCGGCCAGCGCGTCATCGAGGAAATCATCCTCCGGCGCGTCGCCGTCGAGCAGGTCGTCCTGTAGCTGCATCTTGGCGTAGGACAGCAGCACTGCCGCCTCGGGCCGGGTCAGGCCCCGGCGGTCACGCGCGCGGGCTTCCATTTCCGCGTCGCTCGGCAGTTGTTCGACCGCGCGGTCGAGACGGCCCTCGGCCTCCAGCATGCGCATCAGGCGGATCTGGTTCTCGACCGTATTGTGGCCGCGCGCCAGGATCATGCTGATCGCCTGGGTCTGCAGGTAATTGTCGGCGAGCACGAGGGCGGCGACCTCGTCCGTCATGGCGCGCAGCAATTCATCGCGCTGCTTGCGGGTCAGATCCCCGTCGGCCATCACGCCGTTCAGCAGGATCTTGATGTTCACCTCGTGGTCCGAGCAGTCGACACCGGCGGAATTGTCGATCGCGTCCGTATTGATGCGGCCGCCGGCGCGCGCGAATTCGATGCGGCCGCGCTGGGTGACGCCGAGATTGGCGCCCTCGCCCACCACCTTCACGCGGAGCTGGGCCGCGTCGACACGGATGGCGTCATTCGCCTTGTCGCCGGCATCCGCGTTGTTTTCGCCGGATGCCTTCACATAGGTGCCGATCCCGCCGAACCAGAGAAGGTCGGCCCGCGCCTTCAGGATCGCCTGCATCAATTCCTGTGGCGTCAGCATTTTCGCCTCGATGTCGAGCAGGCCGCGGACCTCGGCGCTGATCGGCACGGCCTTCAGCGTGCGCGGGAAGATGCCGCCGCCGGCCGAGATCAGGGATCGGTCGTAATCGTCCCAGGAAGAGCGCGGCAGGGCGAAGAGCCGCGTGCGCTCGGCGAAACCCGCCGCCGGATCGGGATCGGGGTCGAGGAAGATATGGCGGTGGTCGAAGGCCGCGACGAGACGGATCTGGTCCGACAGCAGCATGCCATTGCCGAAAACGTCGCCCGACATGTCGCCGATGCCGACCACGGAGAAGGGATGGTTCTGGGTATCGTGGCCGAGTTCGCGGAAGTGGCGCTTCACCGCTTCCCAGGCGCCGCGCGCGGTAATGCCCATGGCCTTGTGGTCATAGCCCGCCGAGCCGCCCGAAGCGAAGGCGTCGCCCAGCCAGAAGCCCCGGGATTCCGCGATCGAATTGGCGATGTCCGAGAAAGTCGCGGTGCCCTTGTCGGCGGCGACGACGAGATAGGGATCGTCCTGGTCGTGGCGCACCACGTCCGTGGGCGGCACGACTTCGCCGCCGGCGATATTGTCGGTCACGTCGAGAAGGCCGCCAATGAAGATGCGGTAGCATTCGATCGCTTCCGCCTGGATCGCGTCGCGCCCCGCACTCGCCGGCGGCAGGCGCTTCGGATAGAAGCCGCCCTTCGATCCTGTCGGCACGATCACCGCGTTCTTCACCATCTGCGCCTTCACGAGGCCGAGGATCTCGGTGCGGAAGTCCTCGCGCCGGTCGGACCAGCGAAGCCCGCCGCGCGCCACGCGCCCGCCGCGCAGGTGCACGCCCTCCACCCGGGGGCTGAAGACCCAGATCTCGACCAGGGGCTTCGGCAGGGGCATGCCATCGACCATGCGGCTGTCGAGCTTGATCGCGAGGCAGGGGGCGTGGCCGCCGTCCGCCCGCCTCTGGAACAGGTTGGTCCGCAGCGAGGCTTCGACGATATTGAGGAAGCGGCGCAGGATCCGGTCCTCGTCGAGCGAGGCGACATCGTCCAGCGTGGCAAGAATGCCCTGGCGCGCCGTTGCCATCGCCTCGTCCCGGTCGCCGGTGAAGGCGGGGTCGTGGCGCAGGTGGAACAGGTGGACGATGGCGCGCGCGATGGCCGGCCAATGGGCCAGCGTCTCTTCCATATAGGCCTGGGAATAGGCCATGCCGATCTGGCGCAGGTATTTGGCGATGGCGCGCAGCACCATGACGTCGCGCGCGGGCATGGCCGCCAGCACGACGAGACGGTTGAAGCGGTCGTCCTCCATCAATCCGGCCCAGAGCTGGGCAAAGGCGTCCTCGATCAGGGGGGCGATCGCCTCCATGGACAGGGGGCGCCCCTCGGGCTCGACCAGACGGAAATCATGCAGCCAGACCACGGTCATCTCGTCGAGGCGCAGCGCGTAGGGCACCTCCTCGATCACGCGCAGGCCAAGGTGCTCCATCAGGGGCAAGCAGTCCGACAGCGGCGCGGGATGGCCGAGACGATAGAGCTTGAAGCGCAGTACCGACTCGTCGTCTTCCAGCAGGCGGTATACGGCCTGGGTCACGGCCCCGTCGCCCCGGGCGATCAGACCCTCGGCGCGGGCGATGTCGGCAACGGCGGTGGCGGGGGCATGGTTCTCGCGATAGGCGCTCGGGAAGGCCTTCAGCCAGCGCCGGGCGAGGCGCACGCCCTTGTCCTCGCCCTCGGCGCCAATCAGCGCCTCGCGCAGGCGGTCGGCCCAGCCGCGCGCGGCCAGGGTGATCTCCTTCTCGAGGGCGGCGGTATCGAGGCGGCGCAGGCCTTCCTCGGTCGCGCGGACGATCAGATGCACGCGGGCAAGTTCGGTTACCCCGACCTGGCTGGTGCGCAGCATGACGTCGCCGCCCATGGCCCGGCACAGGATGACTTCCACCGCCTGGCGCAGCGCCGTGTCGAATTGTTCGCGCGGGAGATAGACGAGGGCGGAAATCCAGCGCCCGAAAGTGTCCACGCGCAGGAACAGGCCGGTGCGCGGGCGCTCCTCGAGACGCAGGATGCCATGGGCGAATTCGGCCAGCTCGTCTTCCGAGACCTGGAACAGCTCGTCGCGCGGGAAGGTCTCGATCGCGTTCAGCAGGGATTTGCCGTCATGGCTGTCGGGGGCATAGCCCGCCCGTTCCAGCACCCGCGCGGCCTTGCCGCGCAGTAGCGGGATGTCGCGCGGGCGAAGCTGATAGGCGGTCGAGGCGAAGAGGCCGTAGAAGCGGCGCTCGGCCACCATGCGACCGTCGCCGCCGTAATGCTTCACGCCGACGAAATCCATGATCGCGCGCCGGTGCACGGTCGATTCCATATTGGTCTTGGTGACCATGACGGGCGGGCCCTGCTCGCGCAGGTGATGCACGCCCGCCTCGCCCTGGCGGCCCATGGCATGAACGCGGGCATCGCGCAGCAGGCCGAGCCCTTCCGCCTGGACGAAGCCTCCATCCCTGGCGACATAGTCACGCGTTGCCAGCAGGACGAAATTGCCTTCCGCCAGCCAGCGCAGGAAATCGGGTTGTTCCCGGTCGACGCCGGGGACCTGGTCGAGATGGGCGATGGTTTCGTTCAGGGCCGCCAGCATGGATTGCCAGTCCTCGACCGCGGCGCGGACGTCGCACAGCACCTTGTCCAGGGTGGCGGCGAGGGCGGCGCGTGAATCCGGATCGCCATCCTCGTCGATCTCGATATGGATCAGGGACTCGGCGATCGCCGTCGGGTCCTTCGGCGGCAGGAGTTCGGTTCGCCGGCCTTCGGCGTCGCGCGCGACAAGGAGCACGGGATGAGCGATCAGGTGGACACCCCGACCCTCGCGCGCCAGGGCCGCCGTGATCGAATCGACCAGGAACGGCATGTCGTCGGTCACGGTCTCGACCACCGTATGCGGGCTCTGCCAGCCGTGGCTGTCGAGGCGGGGATTGAACACCCGCACCAGATGGGTGCCGCGCGGCCGTTCGGCGGCGAAGCGCCAATGGCCGAGGGCGGCGCCGAACAGGGCCTCGGGCGTCCGGGTCAGCAGGTCTTCGGAGGCGAGGCGCTCGAAGTAGCGCGCCACCATGCCGGCGATCTCGGCCGAAGCCGGCCCCAGGCGCTGATCGGCGAAAGCGACGATCGCTTGCAGCTGTTCGCGGCGCGCCTGTTCTGTCTTGTGCTCGACCATGAGATCCTCCCCGTCGGCCCCCGGCTTGTGCGGAGACTAGCCGAGAGCGGTGACAGGGCCAAGGCACGGACGGTCGATCAACGGTCTTTCGCGGGCAGGACCAGACGCCAGGCCGGATTGCCGCCCTGTTTCGCCGCCCGCCGGTCCTGATCTCGCAGCCATGCACGGTAAAGGGCGAGGTCGAGCCGGTCGCACCAGCGAAACGGCAGGCCCGGCAGGGGGTTGAAGGGATTGGTCCGGCACATGGACCAGATTTCCAGTCGCGTCGAGGGCCGCACGCGCAAGTCGCCGCGCCGGTGCAGGCCGCGTGTGTCGGCGATGACGAGCGTGTTGCGCCGGACGGCCAGTGCCCGGGCCGGCGGCAGGCCGAGGACGGGCAGATCCGCTTCCGGCACCCGCAGCGAGCCGCGTGCGGACAGGACGTCCGGCGAGTGCCGCTCGTCCAGGCTGCGCCGGTATTCATAGGCGAGCCGGGCAAGGTTCAGGCGATTGGAACCGGGGACATAGGTGAAGGGCCCCTCGTCCTCGGCCACGTCGTCAAGGAAGAGCCAGGCCTTCATGGTCGGCTGGAACGTGTCGACGTGGAGATTCAGCTGCGGGTCGGGCGCGCCCGGCAGAATGCCCGAGCGGATCTCCTGTACCCATTGCCCCGGGACCCGCAGGCGTCCGGCGACATAGCCGAGCAGGCGGCGATAGCGCCGGTCGGCCAGAAGGCGGCGGGCCGCCGGCAGGCTGGCCAGGGTCTCTTCGTCGAGGAGGACCCGGTGGGTGATCGTGTCGCCCTGATGGCATTCGCGCGCGGGTGCCTTCAGGGCGCGGATCTCGGCCTCCAGGGCGGCGAAATCGGCCGCCGGAAGGAAATCCGTCTTCACGACGAAACCGTCGCGGTGAAGAGTGGCCCGGTCGGCGGCCGGCACCGTTGCCGCCAGCAGCAGCCGGCGGAACGCCATTACCCGATCGGCGACGACGAGGCGCAGGACATGCAGGCCCAACCGGTTCAGCAGGCGGCTGCCGAGTACCGGATTGCCGACAAAGGATTTGGCGCCGGTCCCGATCGCCAGGATCTGGAACGGCAGGGACAACAAGCGACGCACGCCAGGGGCGAATACATGCCGCCAGTTTTGTCTATTCGGAGAAACCATTGTCATTGCTCGAATATTAGGGCGACGTGAAAAACGAAGGAACAGGCACACGATGGATACTGTCGTCGCGGCATGTGAAACTCGCGTGCATGAAATCGCTTCGCGCTACCATTGGCAATATTACAGTCATGTGTTAATGATTCGCGGCGGGGCGAATTCAGCTAAAACTCGATAACGATGGGGCGCGGTATGAAAATATATGCGCCACGCATGTTTCGCGTCGAGTGGTAAGGAGAGCATCATGCCGTCAAAGGCAAATCCGATCGACGTTCATGTCGGTGCACGTGTCAAACTTCGTCGTCAGCTTCTCGGTTTCAGCCAGACGGAGCTTGGCAACGCCCTGGATCTCACGTTCCAGCAGGTACAGAAATACGAAAAAGGAACCAACCGTATTTCGGCCTCGAAGCTGCACAAGATGGCCGAAGTTCTGGACGTGCCGATTTCCTTTTTCTTCGACGGGGTGGAAGGCACCAAGGCGGACACGGATTCGGGCGATCTCGATCTCATGTCCCGCTCCGAGACGATCAGCCTGGTGCGCGCCTATTACTCGATCGAGGACGAGGCCGTCCGTCGCAAGGTGATCGAGCTGCTGCGCACCCTCGGTCGCGAGGCCGCGGAGAACTGATCCGGCTGACCGGACGCCGGCGCCGGCGTCCGGGCGAGATGGGCCCGCCCGCTATCCGGGGCGGGCCTTTTCGCTTATAGTGATACCATGATTCACGTGGTGTACCGCCGCAATGCCGTTTCCCTGCCGCGCTCTTCCGCCCAGTCGCGGAAATGCGTGCTGCTGATCCATTGCGCGCGCATCGGTTACAAGCCCTAGGGTCCGTCTCCGCCCCCGTATCTTCGATTTTCCTTCCGTCGACGAGGCCGAGACCATGACCGCGACCAGCACTGCCCCCGCCCGCAATTCCACCCGCGCCATCCAGGCCGCGGACGCCCGCCACCACCTGCATCCCTTCACTGATCACGCCGGCCTCGCCGCCAAGGGGGCGCGCGTCATCGCCCGGGCCGACGGCGTGCGCCTGTGGGATTCCGAAGGCGCCAGCATGATCGATGGCATGTCGGGTCTCTGGTGCGTGAACGTCGGCTACGGCCGGGCCGAACTGGCCGAGGTCGCGAAACAGCAGCTCCTCGAACTGCCCTATTACAACACCTTCTTCCAGTGCACCCATCCGCCCGTGGCGGCCCTGTCCGAGAAACTGGCGACCATCGCGCCGGCGGGCATGGATCTCGTCACCTTCGCGGGCTCGGGATCGGAGGCGAACGACACGATCGCCAAGCTGGTGCGCTATTTCTGGAACCTCCAGGGCAAGCCGAAGAAGAAGACGATCATCAGCCGCAATTACGCCTATCACGGCGTGACCATGCAGGCGGCGTCCATGTCGGGCCTGACCGCCATGCATCCGCAGTTCGACCTGCCGTTGCCGGGCGTCGTCCACATCGAGGCGCCCTATTGGTACGCCCATGGCGGCGATCTGAGCCCGGACGAATTCGGCCTGAAGGCGGCCCGTGCGCTCGAGAAGAAGATCCTCGAACTCGGGCCCGAGAATGTGGGCGCCTTCATCGGCGAACCGATCCAGGGGGCTGGCGGCGTGATCATTCCGCCCCGCACCTATTGGCCCGAGATCATGCGCATCTGCCGCCAGTACGACGTGCTGGTGATCGCGGATGAAGTGATCTGCGGCTTCGGGCGCACCGGCAAGTGGTTCGGCAGCCAGACCTTCGGTATCGAGCCCGATTTCATGACCATGGCGAAGGGCCTGACGTCCGGCTACATCCCCATGGCCGGCATCATGATGGGCGGCCGCGTGGCCGAGACCTTCCGCTCGGCGGGCGAGGAAATCGTCCACGGCTTCACCTATTCCGGCCATCCGGTGGCGGCGGCGGTCGCGCTGCGCAACATCGAGATCATGGAAGAGGAAGGCCTGGTCGAAAAGGCCGGCGGCGAGATCGGTGACTACTTCCAGGAAAAGCTGCGCGTATTGTCTGACCACCGGCTGGTGGGCGAGGTGCGCGGTGTCGGCATGATCGCGGCAATCGAACTGGTCGAACACAAGCCGAGCCATGCCTTCTTCGACCCCAAGCGGGGCGTGGGCACCATGTGCCGCGACCATTGCTTCAGGAACGGCCTCGTCATGCGCGCGTGCCGCGACGTGATGGTGCTGGCTCCGCCGCTGTCGATCACCAAGGCGGAAATCGACGAGCTGATCGGCCTCGCCATCAAGTGCATCGAACTGACGGCGATCGACCTCGGGCGCTGATTCCTATTCCTAATCCCTTTGGACGTGGGCGCCTCGCGCCCGCGTCCTAGAATGCGGCCCCGAAAGACAATTCAGGGGCGCATCATGACGGATCAGACGGTCTCGGCCTTTTCGCCGCTGAAAATCGGGCCCGTCACCCTGCGCAACCGTTTTATCAAGTCGGGCGCCAACGAGGGCAAGAGCCGGGCCGGCCTGCCGACGGAAGCGCTGGTCGAGCATCATCGGGCGATCGCGGCCGGCGGCGTCGGCCTGAACACCGTTGCCTATTGCGCCGTCGCGCCCGAGGGCCGGACCTTCGAGGATCAGATCCACCTGCATGGGGATGCCGTCCCGTCCCTTCGCGTGCTGACCGATGCCGTGCATCGCGAAGGCGCCGCCGTCGCCGCCCAGATCACCCACGGTGGGGCCTTCAGCTTCCTGAAGCCGCCGCCGGGCACGAAGCCCGGAAGCTCGTCCGGCGGCTTCAACCCGACGGGCGCGCTTCACGGCGCCCCCCTGAAGCGGGCGCTGGACCCGGGCGAACTGGACAGTATCGCCGATCAATTCGCCGCCGGTGCCCGCATCGCGCGCGAGGCCGGTTTCGACGCGGTCGAGATCCATATGGGCCACGGCTATCTGCTCAGCCAGTTTCTCTCGCCGGGCGAGAACCGGCGACGCGACGAATTCGGCGGTGACATGGAAGGTCGCGCGCGCTTTCCCCGCATGGTGCTGCGCCGTGTGCTGGACGCCGTGGGTGGCGACATGGCGGTGATGTGCAAGATCGGTGTCTTCGAGGGTTATCGCGGCGGCAATGATGGTGACGCCGCGGCCGAACTCGCGCGCCTGCTGGCTGCGGATGGCGCCCATATGCTCGTGCTGTCGGGCGGCATGAACGTGCAGTCGCCATGGTGGATCTTCGGCTCGAAAATGCCGATCCGCCAGATGAAGGCGGCGGACCCCAGCTTCATCGGCCGCCGCGCCCTCGATGCCCTTGCCCTCATGCAGCCGAAGGCGCTGCGCTTTTCGGAAATGTACCTCCGCGACCATTCCCTGAAGGTACGGGCGGCGACGCGTCTTCCTCTTGGCTTTCTCGGCGGCGTCAAATCCATGGACAATGTGCGTCGGGTACTGGCTGACGGCTTCGACGCGATCGTCATTGGCCGGGCCCTGTTGCGGGAACCCGATCTGGTCCATCGTTTC
>JAQVKV010000389.1 GCA_028694545.1 Zavarzinia sp.
ACGCGCAGGCGCGCCCAGTTGGAGGGGCCCTGATCGAAGATGTCGGCGCCGGTCGACGACTTGCCCTTCACCTTGAGGTAGGGCAGCGGCACCCAGGCGCCGAGGAACGGCTCGATCCCCTTGCGCCCGTTCAGTTCGTAGATTTCTTCCGGCGGCGCCCTGGTGCCGGTCTTCGGATCGACCATGGCCCCCGTCGCCTCGTCGGCGAGGACGAGGCTGCGCAGCACGACCTGCTGATCCCCGCCGGGCGAGATCGCGTCCCCCGCCACCGGCTCTTCCCAGAAGGCGCGGTTGATCTTCGGCAGGCTATCGATGTCGAAACCGAAATCGAGGAACTGTACCCCGCTCGAAGGCACCAGGCTCACCAGGCGGCGGAATTGGGTCAGTCGTTTCAGCATCTCTCGCGATGTCCTCGTCCCGAACGCTCAGGGCACGGTAAAAGTATAGACGAACTGGCGCCGCCGCCCCTGCCCCACCACGCCCTGGAAGGTCTGGTCCGGGTGGCCCTTGCGCCGCAGCGTGATGCGATAGGGCGACGACGGCCCGACGCGCGCGGTCGGCAGATGGACCTCGATGCGGTAGCGGCCGGGCGGCGGATTGTCCAGCCACACGACATTCTCCACCGGATCGGGAATGGCGTTGTAGCTCTCCACATTGTGGTCGATGTCCAGCTCGCCGCCGCAGCCGCGCGGGTTCTTGTAGAAGATCCACTGGCCGTTCGGGCACTGCACATAGACGTCGACGTCGTTCAGGTCGTCCCAGGCCAGGATGACCTGCATCTTGCCCTCACGCCCGCCGTCCCGCTCCACCCGGTCCGCGTCCCGGTTCGGCGGGGGCGGGGGCGGGGGCGGCGGAGGTGGTGGAGGTGGAGGTGGAGGTGGTGGCGGAGGCGGCGGAGGAGGAGGTGGGGGCGGCGGAGGAGGCGGCGGCTGGCAGGCCAGGCGCTTCTCCGCGATGCGCCGCTCGAGGTCGGCCATTTCCCGGCGCAGCACCGCTTCCCGCGCCGCTTCCGCGTCGCGTTCCTCGATCAGGGCGATTTCGTCGGGATCGATGCCGCAGACCTGCTCCGGCACCGTGAACAGGCCGAGGATGCGCGGCCACAGCCACCACAGCAGCAGGGCCAGCAGGAGGAGCAGCGCGAACAGGATCGCCAGCCACCACGGCCGGCGCGGCGGCGGGGGCGGCACGGCGACCAGGGGCGGCGGCGGTGGCGGGGGTGGTGGCGCCACGCCCCGGCGGAACCGGGTGAGCACGCCGCGCGGGGCATTGTCGTCGTCGGCGACATGGCCCCAGGCGGTCAGCACCGGCTTGCCGTCGATCACCAGCACATGATCGGTCGAGGGGATTTCGAGCGCCGCCGCCAGCATCTGGCCCATCAGGCGCTCGCCGCCGTCCGTGCTGGCATCCAGCGCCGTGGCCTTGCCCCTGATGTCCTCGGACAGGGACGACAGCCGCGCCTCGACCGAAGCCCTTGTCGCGCCGTCAAGTTCCGAGAGATGCAGCGCCCGGCCATCGCCGGGGGCGAACCAGTCGATCTGCCCCCGCGCGGGATCGTAGTTCGGCTCCGCCAGCAGGGCGGCGTGCTCGGCCGAGAGACTGCGCCGCAGATATTGCGCGATCTGGTCGTAGGCGAGCGTTACCGGTTGCCCGCCGGCGCCAAGCGCATGGACGTCGGTCGAACGGGTGGTGGCGATCAGTTGGCTGGCCATGGCCGCCCCTTGCCCCTATTGCGCCGGTGCCGGCGTCGCCGGGGTGGCGGGCGCATCGGGCCGGGGCACCGTCTCCGCCTGGCCGGGCGCGGTGGCGGGCGCGTTCGCCGGCACGCAGGCGCCCGACAGCGCCGTATGATCGGCGCCATGGGCCTTCAGGAACTCGATCAGTTTCGAGGTCGCCAGCGCGTAATTCACCCGCACCGCCTGCGAGGCCTCGACCCGCAGGAAGGTATTCACGCCGACCACCCGGCCACAGCGATCGACCAGCGGCCCGCCCGAATTGCCCGGCGAAATGCCGGCGGTATGGACGACGACGGGCACGCCGCCCTCCAGTTCCTGCACCACCGATACCTCGCCGCTGGTCACCGCCATCTCGGGCACGGCCGAGGCATCGCCCTGCTCCATCAGGCGGCGGAAGGCCTGGTCACCCTGGATGACGATGCCGGGGAAACCGGCGGCGACCACATGGTCCAGCTTGTTCACAACCGTGGCGAGGGCCAGGGGCTGGATGGTCGCGGGCGCGTCTTCCACCTTCAGCAGGGCGAAATCCACCTCGCCCGGGGTGGTCGCGTTGGTGGTGGCGATGATCTGCGCCTTGTGCGCGCCGCCCAGCGGCTTCGAGGTCACGAAGACGGGCCCGGTCACCCCGGCGACGACATGGGCATTGGTGACGACGAGGCCGGGTGCGATGAAGAAGCCCGAGCCCATCTCGACCCCGCCCTCCGACGGACCGAGGACGAGCACGGTCGCCCCGTCGACGAGATCGAGCAGATTGCCCTGGAAGGATTGGCCGCCCGGCGGCGGCGGTACCGCTTCGGCCGGCGGCGCGACGCTTTCGGGCAGGGTCGGCAGGGTACCGAAGGGATCGTCCACGGTGCAGACATCGCCTTCCAGGACACGCCGCGCCTCGGCGATACGCCGTTCGAGGGCCGAATTCGCCTCGCGCTGGAGGGCGATCTCCTCACGGGTGCGGTCCTCGTCGATCAGGCTGGCGCGGCCTTCCATGCCGTCGAGCCGATCGACCAGCACGGCCCAGCCGAGCCAGAAGCCGAGCGCCAGGAAGACCAGCGCCACGGCGATTCCCGACGGCACCAGCCACCAGCGCGAGGCGCCGCGCGCGGGGGGAAGATCGGGGGAAGGCGATTGGCTTGTCATGGACGTCGTTCCAGCCCCGGTGCGCGGGCCCGGCGGCATGCCAGCCCTGTCCGCGCGGTTGTGTTTGGCCCCGTCGGCACCATCAGGTCATGGACGCTAGCAAGAAGGGCATGGCGTAACAATGCAGTCGATCACACCTCGGCGTGTCGTCCGAAAGGCGTGCCGGCGTGCTTCCCTGCCCCGGATGTTCCCATTATGATCCCGCCCCATGATGAACAGGTCCCCCATGATGACAGGGTCCACGCCCTATGAAGCCCCCCTTGATTGCGGGGAGGCCATCGTCCGTCCCGAATGGGTGGACTACAACGGCCATATGAACGTCGGCTATTACGGGCTGGCCTTCGATCAGGCACTGGACCGCACGTTCGATCGTTTCGATTGCGGCAAGGCCTATACCGAGAGGACGAATCAGTCGTTCTTCGTTTTGGAAACCCATGTCCGCTACCTCCAGGAGGTGAAGGCCGGCGATACCCTCGCCTTCAACTTCCAGCTCATCGCGCGCGACGCGAAGCGCCTGCATTACTATTGCGAAATGCGGCATGCCCGTGACGGGTTCCTTTCGGCGACGTCGGAACAGGTGGCACTTCATGTCGACCTCGGTGCGCGCCGCGCCATTCCCATGCCGGAACACCTGACGCGCCTGTTCGCCGATCTCGAGACCGCCCATGCCGCGATGCCGAGGCCGGACGCGCTCGGCCGGGTGATGGGCCTCGGCCCGCGCGCCGCCTGAGACCGCCATGTCCAGCGATCCCTTCGATCCCTCCGGCTGGGACGAGCCGGCGGAGGCTTCCACCGTCGCCACGGCGGTACCCGCGGGCCCGCCGCCCTATCTCGATGGCCTGAACCCGGAACAGCGCGCCGCCGTCGAGGCGACGGAAGGTCCCGTTCTCGTCCTGGCTGGGGCGGGCACGGGCAAGCCACGGGTCCTGACCACCCGCATCGCCCATCTTCTCTAT
>JAQVKV010000390.1 GCA_028694545.1 Zavarzinia sp.
CCACCATCTCCCGCGCCAGATGCCGGCTGGATGGGGCGATGGCGCCGATGCTGAAAGGAGCGCGCAACCACTTCAGCAGCATGGAAGGGGCGCGCATCGTCGAAGTTTCGATCATGTCGTGTGTCGTGTTGTCCACGGCCGTCAGCCCGAAAACGGGAGCCCGCAACAGCCTCCCCCCTCAGCGGCGCACACTAGCACGCGAATTGCGGAAAGAAAGTGGCGGCTTGCGCCAACATCCGCCGGTTTCGGTCGTTATATGGTGCGTACGGGGGGCGGACGCGGGCCCGACCGCGGCCCGTTTCGTAACCCTTTCCAAGGTCGGAAGCCCGTGATATACAGCTGACCTCCGGTGGGGACGCATCCCTTCACCGAACGGGATTTTATTTTTTCGATCATGCCCCGTGTATCGGCCCCGAGTCGGGCCCTGGGGCTGCAAGAGGTCAGGCGAATGCAGGTTTTGGTGCGCGACAACAATATCGACCAGGCGCTGCGCGCGCTCAAGAAGCGCATGCAGCGTGAGGGCATCTTCCGCGAGATGCGCCTGCGCGGCCATTACGAAAAGCCCTCCGAGAAGCGCGCCCGTGAAAAGGCCGAGGCTGTCCGCCGCGCCCGCAAGCTGGCGCGGAAGCGCGCCCAGCGCGACGGCATGGCGTGATCGGCCGTCCGGCCATCCGCCGCTGATCTCGGTTTTCTGCTTCCGACCGGTCGAGGGTAGGTGCCATGTCGGCTCAATCGACCGTCGTAAAGCCGAATACGGTTCCGAAGCTCCGCGCCCGCAAGGGGGCGGAGCCGATCGTATGTCTGACGGCCTATACGGCGCCGATGGCGCAATTGCTGGATCCGCACGCGGATCTGCTGCTTGTCGGTGATTCCCTCGGCATGGTCGTCTACGGCCTGCCCAGCACGGTAGCCGTCACCCTCGACATGATGATCGCCCATGGGGCCGCCGTCGCCCGTTCGGCGACGAAGGCTCTGGTCGTCATCGACATGCCTTTCGGCACTTATGAGGAAAGCCCGCAACAGGCTTATCGCAACGCCGTCCGCATCCTGCAGGAGACGGGCGCGGCTGCGGTGAAGCTGGAAGGCGGGCAGGTGATGGCGGAGACCGTCGCCTTCTTGACCGCCCGGGGCGTGCCGGTCATGGGCCATATCGGCCTGTTGCCGCAGTCGGTGAACACCAGTGGCGGTTACGCGGCGCTCGGCACTGGCGATCTCTCCGTCTGGGACGGCATCGTCGCCGACGCGGTCGCGATCGCGCGGGCCGGCGCCTTCAACATCGTGGTCGAGGCGGTGGCCGAACCTCTGGCCGTGCGTATCACGCAAAGCATCGACGTGCCGACCATCGGCATCGGCGCTTCCGCCGCCTGTGATGGCCAGGTGCTGGTGATCGACGACATGCTCGGCATGTCGAACCGCACGCCCAAATTCGTGAAACGCTACGCCGAACTCGGCGTCGCCATCGGCGAGGCTGCCTCGGCCTATGCCGCCGAGGTTCGCGCCCGCCATTTTCCGGACGCAAACTACACATACAAGCTCAAGGGCGACAATCGACCGCCCGCCGGCGAACAGACGGGGGGCGCCAAGCTGCCCGCCGGTGAAAACAAGTAACAAGCGGCCGAGTGGTTTGCCAAGGCGTCAGGCTTTGGCTATCGTTCGTCGCCTTTTTCGGCCTACGCTGCCTGCGGTGGGGTACAAGTGTCCGACATTTTTCAGGAAATCGACGAGGATCTCCGGCGCGATCGCCTGATGCAGATCTGGCGCCGTTACGGAACGGCGATCGTCGCATTGGGAATCGGTCTCGTCGTCGGTGTCGGCGCCTTCATCGGCTGGCGCAATTACACGGAGTCGCGACTGGATTCGCAGGCGGTCGCCATGGCGGACGCGGCGCGCCTGCTGGGCGAGGGCAAGCATGCCGAAGCGGCTGCAGCCTTTACCGCGCTCGCCAATGAAGCGGGTGGCGCCTATGGCGATCTTGCTATGCTCGATGCCGCGGCCGCGACCCTGGATGCGGGGGATATCGCGGGGGCCGTTGTCCTCTATGACCGGGTGGCGACGGGAACCAAGGATGATTCCCTGCGGGCGCTGGCGCGTCTCCTCGCCGTGCAGGCGCTGATGGACAGCGCGCCGGTGGCCGATCTCGACAGCCGCCTCGATGCCATCGGGGAACGGGCCGGTTTCGTTCCGGCGACCAAGGAATTGCGCGCTTATGTCCGCCTGAAGGCGGGCGCCGTCGACGCCGCCCGGGGCCTCCTCGCGGAAGTGGTGGACGACGCCACGGCACCTGCGCGCTTGAAGAATCGCGCGAAGGAAGTCCTTGATGCGTTGGGCGGTCGACTGGCCATCGAAGCACCGGCCGCCGAAACACCGGCAGCGGAAGGGGCATCGCCCGATCAACCGCCGTCCGATCAACCGTCCGAGAGCGAGGGGCCGCGCCCATGATCGCAAACCGTATTTCGAGTCGCTCCCTGAAGCCCATCGCCATGGTGCTGCTGACGGGCCTGCTCGGCGCCTGTTCCTCGCTCGACAGCATCAATCCTTTCAGCGAGGCACCGGTCCAGCGGGTCGAGGGTGAGCGCATCTCCGTGCTCGGCAATCAGGCGACGACGATCGAGCCGGATGCGGCCATCGCCGATGTCGCCGTGCGCTTGCCGCCGCCCTACCTGAACCTGGAATGGCCGCAGCCCGGCGGCTTCCCGGCCCATGCCCTCTACCACCTGCAGACCGGTCCGGAACTGAAGGTCGCCTGGGTGTCCCATGCGGGCGAGGGCGATAGTTCCGACACTCGACTGGTGGCCCAGCCGGTCATCAGCAACGATTCGATCTTCATGCTCGACACGACGGCTCATGTCGTCGCCATGGATCTGCAGGGCAAGCGTCGTTGGGTCGTGAACCTGCAGCCGGAGGACGAGGATTCGCCGACCGGCTTCTTCGGTGGCGTCGCCTACGACAATGGCCGCGTCTATGCGACCACGGGCTATGGCGATGTCGTCGCCATGAACGCGGCCGACGGCAGCGTCGTCTGGCGCCGTTCGATCGGCATTCCCTTCCGCTCGGCGCCTACGGTCAACGGCGGCCGGGTCTTCGGCATCACCCAGGACAATCAGCTCTTCGCGCTGTCGATCGACGATGGTGAAGTGCTGTGGAACCACGTCGGCATTTCGGAAAGCGCGGGCTTCCTCGGCGCCGCCAGTCCGGCCGTCGCGGGCGAGGCGGTGGTCGTGCCCTTCTCCTCGGGCGAGATCTTCGCGCTCCGGGTCGAGAACGGCCGCGTCGTCTGGTCCGACAACCTGATCCGTACCGGCGCGACCACGCCGATCGCCGCCCTGAACGATATCCGTGGCCAGGTGGTGATCGATCGTGGCGACGTCTTCGCGACCAGCCACGCCGGCAGCACCGTCGGCATCGAGCTGCGCACGGGGACCCGCCTGTGGGACCGCGCCATCGGCTCGAGCAACACGCCCTGGGCCGGCGGCGACTTCGTCTTCATGATCACCGACGAGAACGAGGTGCTGTGCCTCACCCGCAACGGCGGGCGCGTGCGCTGGGTCACCCGCCTGCCGCGCTACGAGGACGAGACCGACGCCACCGGCGCCATCGTCTGGTCGGGTCCCGTGCTCGCCGGCGACCGGCTGCTGCTCGCCTCCAACACCGGCGTGATGACGGCGATCTCGCCCTATACCGGCGATGTTCTCGGCACCATCGAACTGCCGGGCGGCACGGTGATCCCGCCGGCCGTCGCCAACGGCACCGTCTATGTCCTGACCACGCGGGGCGACATCGTCGCCATCCGCTGACGTCTTCGTTTCCAGCGCACGGCACGC
>JAQVKV010000391.1 GCA_028694545.1 Zavarzinia sp.
CCGCGTCCTCAAGGACATGCTGGACCGGGTGGATGGCGTGCGCGAGACCGAGCTGTGGGGCGAGGCCCGGACCGAAGTCCGCGTCGCTGTCGATCTCGGCCGTCTCGCCAGCCTCGGCATCCCCGTGAGCGCCGTCGCCGACGCCCTGCAGTCCGAAGGGCTGAGTATCCCGATCGGTGCCGTCCATGCAGGGGCGCGCCGCTTCAACGTGAAGGCGACGGGCGATTTCAAGACCCTGGAAGACGTGGCCGATACGGTCATTACGTCCCACGACGGCACGGTGGTGAAGGTTTCGGATGTCGCCACCGTCTCCTGGTCGGCGGACGAGCCGACCCATATCGCTCGTTACAACGGCCATCCCGCCGTCTTCATCACCGCGAACCAGAAGGACGGTCAGAACGTCTTCAAGATGCGGGACGCGATCTATGCCCTGCTCGACGACCTCGAGAAGGACCTGCCGGCCAACATCAAGCTGGAACGGGGCTTCGACCAGTCGGTCTCGGTTGCGCATCGGCTGTCGAACCTGTTCCGGGATTTCGCCATAGCGCTCGGCCTCGTGCTGATCACCCTGCTGCCGCTCGGTTTCCGGGCGTCCATCGTCGTCATGCTGTCGATCCCGCTGTCGCTGGCGATCGGCGTCTCGGCCCTGCAGTTCTCGGATTTCTCGCTGAATCAGCTTTCGATCGCGGGCTTTGTCCTGGCCCTTGGTCTGCTGGTCGACGATTCGATCGTGGTGACCGAGAATATCGCCCGGCACCTGCGCGAGGGCATGCACCGGACAGACGCCGCGATCGCCGGCACGCGGCAGATCGCGGTCGCCGTGCTTGGCTGTACCGCGACCCTGATGCTTGCCTTCGTGCCGCTGCTGTTCCTGCCGGAGGGAGCGGGCAAGTTCATCCGGTCGCTGCCGGTTTCGGTGCTCTACACGATCGCGGCCTCGCTCTTCGTCTCGCTCACCATCATTCCCTTCCTTGCCAGCCGGATCCTGTCGCGGCACGAGAACCCGGAAGGCAATCTCCTGCTGCGCGGGATCATGAAGGGCATTCACACGATTTACCGGCCGCTGCTCCATGTGGCGCTGGGACGGCCGCTGATCACATGTCTGATCGCGCTCGGTCTTTTCGTCGGCTCGGTGATGCTGGTGCCGCGTATCGGCTTCTCCCTGTTCCCGCCGGCGGATTCACGCCAGTTCGTGATCGACGTCGACCTGCCGGACGGCTCGCCGCTGGCCGAGACGGATGCCGCCGTCCGCTTCGTCGAGCAAGAGGTGGAGAAGACCGAAGGCATCCGCTGGGTCATGTCGAATGCCGGTCATGGCAATCCGCGCATCTATTACAACGTCATACCGCGTGACGAGGACCCGACACACGGCGCCGTCTTCGCGGAGCTGGACCACTGGGATAGTGCGACCAGCTTCGCCGTGATCGACGAGTTGCGCGCCCGCATCGACCGCTATCCGGGCGCCCAGATGGTGGTGCGCATCTTTCAGAACGGTCCGCCTATCGAAGCGCCCATCGCCATGCGCGTGACAGGGCCGAACCTCGACGTGTTGAAGGTCCTGGCGGCCGACATCACCCGCGTGATCGAGGAAACGCCCGGCGCGCGCGACGTGGTCAATCCCCTGCGCCTCGACCGGACCGACCTCAACCTCGGGATCGATACCGGCAAGGCCGGGCTGCTCGGTGTGCCCGCCGGCGCCATCGACCGGGTGGTCCGCCTGGCCCTGTCGGGTGAACAGGTGGCGAGTTTCCGCGAGGATGATGGCGATGAATATCCGGTCGTTGTACGCGCGCCTCTGAACCTTCGCCATGATCTCGACGCGCTCGGCGCGATCTATGTCCCGACGGCGACGGGGGCGACGCCGCTCGCCTCGGTCACCGATCCCCGCTTCGAGGCGGGGCCCGCGCGGATCGACCGTTTCGATCGCGAGCGCTCGGCCACCATCACCGCCTTCACGATGACCGGCTTCAACACCGAGCGGGTGACGGCCGAGGTGCTGAAGGGCCTGCGGCAGGTCCAGCTGCCGCCCGGCTACCGGCTCGAGGTCGGCGGCGAGACCGAGGCCAGGCAGAAGAGTTTCGCCGGCCTGTCGGATGCCATCCTGGTCGCGGTCTTCGGCATTCTCGCGGTGCTGATCCTTGAATTCCGCAGCTTCTCGTCGTCGGCGGTGGTTGCCGGCGTCATCCCGCTCGGCATCGTGGGCGGGCTGGTCGCGCTTTACGTGACGGGTTACACCCTCAGCTTCACGGCGATCGTCGGCTTCATCGCGCTCATCGGCATCGAGATCAAGAATTCGATCCTGCTGGTCGATTTCACCACCCAGTTGCGGCGCCAGGGGGTGGGTCTCAAGGAGGCGATCGAGCGCGCGGGCGAGATCCGCTTCCTGCCCGTGCTGCTTACGTCGATGACGGCGATCGGCGGCCTGATGCCGCTGGCGGTCGAAAACTCCGGCCTCTATTCGCCGCTCGCCATCGCCATCATCGGCGGCCTGATATCGTCCACCTTCCTGTCGCGGCTGGTTACGCCCGCCATGTATCTCCTGCTCGCGCCGAAGACGATGCCGGCGGACGAGATGGAGCCGGGGGCTGCCCACACGGCGCCGGGCGAGTAAGGGGGGTCAGCCCGGTGGCAGGGGAATGAATTCGGTCTCGCCCGGGACTTTCGGAAACAGTCCGTCCTGCCATTCGCGCCGCGCCCGTTCGATCAGGGCGCGGTCGGAGGCAACGAAATTCCAGTGGATGTGTCGCTCCCCGTCGAGAGGGGCACCGCCCAGCAGCATGACAAGGGCGCCGGTCTCGGCACGCAGGCGGATGGGCGCAGCGGCATGGAACACGGCCATGGTGCCTTGGCCCACTTCGCCGTCCGGCGTCGTCACGCAGCCTTCCGCGACATAGATCGCCCGTTCGGCGTAATCGTCCGGCAGGGCGACTTCGGCGCCGGGGGCCAGTTTCGCCTCGACATAGAACAGGGGCGAGGGCACGGCGACGGGCGCGGTCACGCCGAAGGCCGTGCCGGCGATCACGGTCAGCCGCGCGCCCGGATCGTAGATCACGGGCAGGACATCCGTGCCGACATGGGTGAAGAAGGGCTCGCTCTCCTCCATCGCCCGGGGCAGGGCGACCCAGGCCTGCACCCCATGCAGATGGACGGTACCGCCGGGCGGATCTTTCGGCATGCGTTCGGAATGGGTGATGGCGCGGCCCGCGCTCATCCAGTTCAGTTCGCCCGGGCGGATCGTCTGGACATGGCCGAGACTGTCGCGGTGGACGATCTCGCCCGAGAACAGCCAGGTAACGGTGGCGAGGCCGATATGTGGGTGCGGCCGGACGTCGGCGAGGGCGGCCGTCGCCTCCACCGGGCCCATGTGGTCGAGGAAGACGAAGGGCCCGACATGGCGCCGCCCGGCATAGGGCAGGATGCGGCGAACCTCGAAGCCCGGCGCCAGTTCGCGCCCGCGCGCCTCGATCAGCAGTTCGGTCGCGGCCATGTTCTCTCCCTTTTCCTGCATCCCGTCAGGCGAGGAAAGTGGTGAATTCCTCGAGCGGGGCACGTTCGCTGCGGAACCTGTTGATCGGATGATCCCCGTCACGATACCCCAGCGCCATGCCGGCGAAGAGCATCAATTCAGGCGGCAGCTTCAGGAATTCGCCGACACTCCTGTGCCAGATGGCCCAGGCTTCCTGCGGGCAAGTGTCGAGGCCATGTTCCCGGGCCAGCAGCATGACCGATTGCATGAACATGCCGAGGTCGGCCCATTGGCCTTGCTGCATCTGTCGATCGATGGCGAAGAAGAGGGCGGCGGGCGCACCGAAGAATT
>JAQVKV010000004.1 GCA_028694545.1 Zavarzinia sp.
CTGAGCGATTCCCGCATTGATCGGCGCCGCGCGTCCGGCTACCCCTTGTTGCCAAAGCCGGAAAACGGGGGGAGAGCATGGAACGTCTCAGCGGCCTCGACGCGTCATTTCTCTATCTGGAGACGCCGACCAACCACATGCATGTGGGCGGCCTGCTGATCCTCGAGCCACCGGCCGAGAGCGGGATCGAATTCTTCAACAAGGTGAAGACGCTGGTCGCCGGGCGCCTGCACCTGGCACGGGCCTACCGCCGGCGCCTGCAGTTCGTGCCCCTCGACATCGATCATCCGCTTTGGGTCGAGGATGCGGATTTCGACCTCGACTTCCACATGCGCCGCATCGCCGTGCCGCCGCCGGGGGAGACGCCGGATCTGATGGAACTGGTCGCGCGGCTGCACTCCCGCCCGCTGGACCGGGCCCGGCCGCTTTGGGAATTCTACGTCATCGAAGGGCTCGCGGGGGGGCGGGTCGCCGTCTACACCAAGATCCATCATTGCTGCGTCGACGGGATTTCGGGGACCGAACTCATGGTCTCGTTGCTCGACTTCTCGCCCGAGCCGCGCAACGTGCCGCCGCCGGACAAGCCATGGACACCGGACCGGGCGCCGAACGAGATCGAGGTGCTGGCGCGCGCCGCCGTCCATGGCGTCGTGCAGCCCCTGTCGATGGCGCGCCGCGTGCCGAAGCTGGTCGGCACCCTGCTGAACATCGGACGCCGCGCGCTCGAACCTGGCGCCCGCCTGCCGCCGGCCCCCTTCCAGGCGCCGTCCACGCCCTTTAATCGGGCGCTCACGCCCCACCGCCGCTTCGCCGTGAAGACGTTGTCCCTGGCGGAAGTGAAGCAGGTGAAGAACCTGTTGGGATGCACGGTGAACGATGTCGTCCTCGGCATCTGTTCGGGGGCCTTGCGCGCCTATCTCGCCGACCTTGGCGACCTGCCGGAACGTCCGCTGATCGCCATGTGCCCCATTTCGGTGCGCAGCGACGACCAGAAGGGCGAGCAGAACAACCGGGTCTCGGCCATGCTGGTCTCGCTCGCGACCGAGATCGACGACGTGATAGAGCGCGTCGCCACCATCAAGGAATCGACGCGGGAGGCCAAGGATTCCTACAAGGCCCTGCCGGCCGACATGCTGCGCGACTGGTCGATGTTCGCCGCTCCCCTGGTGGCGGCGCGGGCGGCCCGGCTCTATTCCCGCTACAAGATCGCCGATCTGCACCGGCCGGTGTTCAACACCGTGATCTCCAATGTGCCGGGGCCGGGCTTCCCGCTCTATCTCGCCGGGGCGAAGCTGGAGCATATTTTCCCGGTTTCCATCCCTGCGGACGGGGTCGGGGTGAACATCACCGTGCAATCCTATCTCGACAATGTGGAGTTCGGCGTGATCGCCGACCGCGAGGCCATGCCGGACGTCGATCGTTTCGTCGAAAGGCTGCAGGCGGCGCTCGACGAAATGCTCGAGGCGGCCATGACGCGGGCGGACGAGGCAGCGGAAATCGCCGCCCGTGTCGCGTCGCGTCCGGCGCCGGCGCTCGGGGCTGGACGAATCAAGGCGACGGTCGAGGAAATCGCGAGCCGGCGTGGGCCGGAAGTGGCCTGAGACAAGGCGGCCGCGACGTCGGCAAAGGCGGGTTGTCCGTGTTTGCCGCCTCGGCCAGACTGATGCGATGCGAAAACAACCCCTGGAGAACAGGGGGGCAGACGGGGAGAGTGTGATGGATCTGCGCTTCAGCGACGAGGACGAAGCCTTTCGTGCCGAGGTGCGCGCCTTTCTGGCCGACAATCTGACCGAGGACCTGCGCGCCGCCGGCCGCGCCGCGACCAGTGCCTTTTCCGAGAAGGAATGGAACATCGGCTGGCTGAAGGTGCTGCACGCCAGGGGCTGGGCGGCGCCGCACTGGCCGGTCGAATATGGCGGCACCGGCTGGAGCGTCACCCAGCGCTATATCTTCGATACGGAATGCGCCTTCGCCCAGACCCCGCATCTCAGCCCCATGGGTCTGAAGATGGTGGCGCCGGTGATCATGGCCTTCGGCCGGCAGGACCAGAAGGATTTCTACCTGCCCCGCATCCTCGCCGGCGAGGACTATTGGTGCCAGGGCTATTCCGAGCCGGGTTCGGGTTCGGATCTCGCCTCGCTGAAGTGCAGGGCGGTCAGTGATGGTGACGATTACATCATCGACGGCACCAAGATCTGGACGACCCAGGCCCAGTTCGCCAACCGCATGTTCGCGCTGGTGCGCACCGACAATTCGGGCAAGCCGCAGGAAGGCATTACCTTCCTCCTGCTCGACATGGATACGCCCGGCATCACCATCCAGCCGATCATCACGATCGCCGGCGATCATGAGGTGAACCAGGTCTTCTTCGACGGCGTACGCGTGCCGAAGGCGAACCGGATCGGCGACGAGGGCCAGGGCTGGACCATCGCCAAATATCTGCTGGTGCACGAGCGCGGCAATACCTGGGGCGCCGGCGTGCGCGTGGCGCTGGAGCGCCTGCGCCGGGTGGCGGCGGCAACCGGCGCCGCCGACGATCAGGCTTTTCGCCTGCGCCTCGCCGAGGCGGGGGTGGCGCTCGACGCCCTGACCATGACCGAGCATCGGGTGATGGCCGCGATCAGCCAGGGCGCCATGATGGCGGCCGAATCCTCCATGCTGAAGACGCAGGGGACCGAGCTGATGCAGCGGGTGAACGAACTCGGCGTCGAGGCACTGGAACATGCCGGCATCCCCTATGCCCATCACTGGACCCGGCCGGGCGCCAACGACGCACCGCTCGGACCGGGCGAGGCGCCGATCATGATCGCGCAATATCTGAACAACCGTGCCATGTCGATCTATGCCGGGACCAACGAGGTCCAGCGCAATATCATGGCGAAGCTCGCTCTCGGACTCTGAGCGGCGAAGGAGCGTCATGGCCGTGGCACCGGATAAACTGCCCCGCGCCCGCATGCCGACGAAGGGCGCGGAATTCGGCGTCGCCGCGCGGCTTGCCGGGCGCAATCTCGGCCGTCGCCTTCTCGGCCAACGCGCGGCCGAACCCGATTTCGCCGGCTTCCGGCGCTATTTCGAGACGGTGCTGAAGAAGCTGCCGGCGGGTACGCTGGTCGACGCGCGTCTGGTCGAGGTGACGGCGAACCGCCCGCCCTGGAGCGGGACCGGCATAAGGCTCGACGCCGGCGACTGTATCACCACCTTCGCCGTCGGCCGGACGGATCTCGCGAAGGCTCTGGACCTCTGGGTGGCGCCACCGTTCCAGCTTTGGCTGCGCGTCGGCGCGGGGCCGGTGTTCCGGGGAACGAGGGCCGGACATTCGACGGTGGTGACCGGTGCGGGCGGCGAACTCTCCCTTGCCAGCTATTTTCCCGGCGAATGGGCGACGCCGGACGGCCGGCTGGCCACCGATCCCGCCGACTATGGCAAGGTTTCGGGGGCCATGCTGGTGGCCGTCCTCGTCTGGGGCGTGCCGATCGATGAGGGGCTGAAGCGCCTGCTCGCGCTTGGTGATCATCGGGGCCTCGTCGCCGACGAGCTGGACCGCCAGTCCAACGGGCGCCTGCCGCCGGCGGGCTGGAAACATCTCTGGTTCCTCGGGGACAGCGAGACCTTCTTCCGCTGCGAGGTGCCGGGGCGCCAGCGGGCGATCGCATGCCACAGCCGGCGGGATGTGGCCATCCTGCAGTATGACGTCGATGCCGAGCTGGTCCCGGGCATGCGCCTCGAATGGTCATGGCGGGTCGATCGCCTGCCGACCGACATGCGCGAGGACACGGTGCCGAGCCACGACTATATGTCGATCGCGGTCGAATACGACAACGGCCAGGACCTGACCTATTACTGGAGCGCGGCCTTGCCGGTCGGCACCGTCTACCGCTGCCCGCTGCCGACCTGGAAGACGCGCGAGACCCATGTGGTGCTGCGCAGCGGCAATGCCGGCCTCGGGCAATGGTTCAGCGAGACGCGGGACATCCACGCCGACTATGCGGCGGCCATCGGTGGCGCCTTGCCGGCCCGGGTGAAGCGGGTCTGGCTGATCGCCAACAGCCTGTTCGGGCGGGGCGAAGGCATTGCGGTCTTTTCCGACATTGCCCTCGTGTCAGGAAGCGAGCGGCGCCCCCTGGGTTGAAGGGGTTTCATCGACGACGCGGGCGATCGCGGCCAGCAGTTCGTCGGCGGCGACAGGCTTGCGGCAGAAGGCGGTCCGGCCGCCGGGGCCGTCGGGACCGGTCACAAGGTCCGGTGGCGCGTTACCCGACCAGAGAACGGCGGGGATGTTGTTGCCGTTGTCCCGCAGGCGGCGGATCAACTCGGAGCCGCGCATGCCCGGCATGGCCTCGTCGGTCAGGATGACGTCGAAGGGCGGAGACGCTTCCGCGATCCGGCGCAGTGCGTTTTCGCCATCGTGCACGATCTCCACCTTGTAACCGCTACGGTTCAGGGTCTCGGCCACGGCCTCGCCCAGCATGGTGTCGTCCTCGATGATCAGGACGCTCAGTGGCCGCGTTTTCCGTGCGAATGTGCCCGTATCGGCACCGGCGCCCGGCGCGGCTTCCGCGATCGGCAGGCAGAGATCGAGCCGGCTGCCGAGGCCCGGACGGCTGGCGAGCACGACCTGGCCGCCGGCGCCCGTGACGATGTTATGCACGGCGGCAAGACCGAGCCCGGTGCCGGCTCCGGCCGCCTTGGTGGTGTAGAAGGGCTCGAAGATCCGCCCGAGGCTGGCTTCCGGAATGCCGTTGCCCGTATCGGTGATGCGGACGCGAACATAGCGCCTGCCACCCTGCAACTGGCCGAGGCTGACGGTGGGCCAGTCGTCCATGGGGGAAGGCGGGGTTTCGGCCGGGTTGCTCATCACCTCGAAGGACAGGGCCCCGCCCTTGTCCGCCATGGCATCGCGGGCATTGACGCCAATGTTCATCAGGACCTGCGCCATCTCGTCCGCTGAAACCGCGACGGGGATACCGGAGGGACCGAAGCTGGTCTCGATCCGGATGCTGGCGGGCATGGCGCCGGCGAGCAACGCGGCTGCCTCGTCGAGCGCCGCGTTGAGATCGCAGGACACCGCTCCGCCCCGTGCCGGCCGGCCGAAGCTGAGGATGCGATCGACCAGCACGCGGCCGCGCCTGGTCGCGGCGAGAATGCGGCCGGAGAAGCGCCAGCCGGGCGATTCCGGTTCGGCGTCCTCCTGCAGGATCTCGGCATAGCCCTGAACCGAGGCGAGGATATTGTTGAAGTCATGGGCGAAGCCACTGGTCAGACGGCCGATCGCCTCCATCTTCTGGGCGTTCGCCAATTGCACCTCGAGCATGTGGCGGGTGCGGTCGTCCGCCAGCTGACGGCTGATGTCGCGGGCGATCAGCAATCTGCCGCCGTCGTCGAGCTGGGTCAGGCTGACTTCCTGGTCGACGGTGCCGTCGTCCTTGCAGCATGCGGCGGTGCCCCGGAAGTGGCCGTCACGCGCGAGTGCGGGCGCCATCGCCTCGACGAGGCGGGCTCGTTCCGCCGGCGGATAGAATTCGGTCCAGCGATGGCCGATCGCGTCCGCTTCCCGGGCCATGCCGAACATCGCGAGCATGGCCCTGTTGATGGCGACAATGCGGTCCTCCGCGTCGACGAGGACGATGCCGTCGTTCGAATCGGCGATCGCGAGTTCGAGGCGAAGCGCCCGGCGTCGCGCCGTCTCCGCCTCTTCCTGGAGCAGGCGGGCGCGCTGGACCAGCGACAGGCTGAGGGCGACGATCGCCAGGCCGAGCAGGAAGAGCGCGGTGATTACGAGCGTGATCTGTTTGATCGTTTCGTCGAGCGCGGTCCGGTCGAGGGCGGTCGATTCGATCGTTGCGGCCTGGCGGGTGATCAGGCGGACCGAATCCTCGATGGCCCCCATCTGGTCCTCAAGAATGCGGCGGGCCGCGACCGGATCGGCGAAGCCGCCGCCCACGGGCGAAAGCTGCCGGTCCAGCGTCTGAAGCGCCGACCGCAGCCGGACGAGTTCGCTGGCGACTTCGGGGACGCGTCGCAGGGTTTCCGCGTCGGCTCCTTCGAGGAGGGCGCGGAAGCGGCCAAGGAACGTGTCGTAGAGCGATCGCAATTCCTGGGCGCGCAGGGACCGGGGATCGAGCCGGCCGGCGGTGGCCGCGCCGCGCAGCCGACTGAAGGCAAGTTCCATCCGCAGCGCCGAGGCACTGCCGTTGAGGAAGCGGCTGTAGATCAGGTCCCTTGTCTCGTCCACCCGGCCGATCAGCAGGATGGCGACAGCGACATAGGCGACGGAAATCGCGGCCGTCACGGCCCACAGGCGCCGGAGCCGGAGCCTCTTTCTCATAGGGCGTCGGGACGGATGTGCGCCTCGAGGGCGAGTTGTTCGGCGAATTTCGCGCTGTCGGCGGCGCCTCCGAAGAAGAAGCCCTGTCCCCGGTCACAGCCGAAGGCGCGCAGCATGTCGGCGGTCTGCTGGTCTTCGACGCCTTCCGCCACGCAGACGAGGCCGAGGTTATGGGCCAGGTCAACGATCGCCTTGACGATCACCCGGGCGCTTTCGTCGGTCGTGATGCGGCGGATGAAGGACTGGTCGATCTTCAGCTCCGTAAAGGGCATGGCGTGCAGGGCCGCGAGCGACGAGAAACCGGTGCCGAAATCGTCGATCGAGAGATCGAAGCCCTTGATGCGCAGCCAGGTCAGCGCGCGCAGGGCCTTGGCCGTGTCGCCCATGGCCGTCTGTTCGGTGATCTCGAAACGGACCAGATCGTGGGAGACGCCCATGCCGTCCAGAAGATCGGCGGCATGGGGGCCGAAGGCCGGGTCGATCGCGGTATCCGCCTCGAGATTGACGGAGACATGGCAGGGCACGCGGCCGGCGGCGCGCCATTCAAGGATGGCTTTGGCCGTGCCGCGCAGCATGGCGTCGGTGAGGTCGGTCCAGAGGTTTTCCGTGGCGATCACGGGCAGGAAGCGTCCACTGGCCTGGACACTGCCGTCGGGACGGACCCAACGCGCCAGCGCCTCGGCACCGACCAGCGCGCCGCTTTTCAGATCGACCTGGGGCTGGAAGAAGGGCCGGATCTCGCCGCCGCGCAGGGCCTGGAGGGCGGAGGAGACCCCGTCGTCCCGGGGGCCGCGAACCGCGTCGCGAATCGAGGACGACAGCGCGGCCAGGGGAAAGGGCTTGTGGAACACCGCCGGCAGGTCGAGGCCCAGCGCTTCGGCATGGCGCCGCGCGGCGGTCAGAACGCGGTCATCGGAACCGCTGATGAGGAAGACGGGGCCCGAAAATCCCAGCGCGACCAGCCGTTCGGCGACGAGCAGGCCATCCTGCCGGCCGAGATTGAGATCGACGACCACGGCGGTCGGCAAGGCGCGCCGGCAGGCCTCCTCGAACTGGGCCACCGTATTGGCCACGCAGACCATGAACCCGTCCCGCTCCAGCCGGATGCGCAGAATCTCCGACAGCTCGACATCATCGTCGAGCACCAGGACGGAGGCCGCATCGGAGGCCGGTTCGGATCGGCGCGGAGCAGTATTCATGGTTTTATGCGGATCGGGAAAGAGCAGGAATGCCTGTATTTCCCTCCATTTCGGAAGGAATGTTCTGAAATAATACTGCTATAGGGGAAAATCAAATCAACTTTCGCCATATGGCTGCCGTCGAAACCCTGAATTTCGTCCCGACGGCAGTCTGGCGGTTTGTGATCAGCCCGTATAGGGGCGAATCAGGATTTCGACTCGGCGATTGCGCTGGCGACCGAAATCCGTGTTGTTGTCGGCAACCGGCTGGGTCTCGCCGAGGCCGTAGGCGCTGATGCGCTGGGGCACGATGCCACGCGACAGCAGGTAGGAGGCGACGGACGAGGCGCGCCGTTCCGAAAGCTGCTGGTTCATCTGGTCCGAACCGACATTGTCGGTATGGCCGACGACGTCGATCAGCGATTGCGGATATTGGTTGAGCACGCTCGCGACCTGGTCGAGCGGGCTGTAGAACTGCGGCTGGATTTCGGACGAGCCGGTGCGGAAGGTGATGCCGCCGGGCATGATCAGGCGAATGTTGTCGCCGACGCGCTCCACCTCGACGCCGGTCCCGGCCATCTTCTGGCGCAGTTCCTTTTCCTGCTGGTCCATGTAGTAGCCGACGGCACCGCCCGCCAGCGCGCCGATGCCGGCGCCGATCAGGGCACCCTGCCCGCGATTGCCGGCGACCGCCGCGCCGATGCCGGCGCCCACCAGGGCACCGATGCCAGCGCCGGCGCCCGTATTCGAGATCCGGCCGTCCTGGGTGCAGCCGGCGACGAGACCGCCGGCAAGCGCGATGACCGTGATGTGCTTCAACATGGGATGCTCCCTCATTATCCGGTGTCTTATCCGTCGATGACACCGCGTCGGGCAATGACGCGACAGTTTAGGCGCGGACCCGACCGCATGCCAGCCCGGGCCTGTGACTGAGGTCACAGAAAGGAGGATTCAGTGCCGAGTTCGGCAATGAAACCCCGGGAAACCGCGCCGGTTCCCCCTGCACGGACCGCGTAGCCGGCTGCTTGTCGGCCGGCCGGCCGATGGCTAGGGTGCGGAAAACGAGAAGGGGAGAGAGAATGACAGCGATTCCCGTGACGGCGACGGGCCCCGGGGCCGAACGCCTCTGGCGCGACGCGCTCGCCGCCGGCAGTCTGACCTTGCCGTTCTGCGATGATTGCGGCCGCGCGCATTTCTACCCCCGGGTGCTGTGTCCCCACTGCGGTTCCAGGGCGATCTCGCTACGTCCCGCCAGTGGCAGGGGCACGGTCTATTCGACGACGGTGCTGCGACGGCGCCCGCAGGACGGCGGCAACCTGAACGTTGCCCTCGTCGATTTCGCCGAAGGGCCGCGCATGATGTCGCGCGTGGATGGCATTCCGGCCGAGTCGGTCAGCATCGGCATGGCGGTCGAGGCCGCGATCGTGATCGAGGACGATGCGCCGGTCGTCGTCTTCAAGCCCGTGGGAGGTGCCTGATGGCGGGGTCTCGTCTGCGCGGCTCGGCCGCCATCGTGGGCGCCGGCCAGGCCGGCATCGGGGATGCGACGGGGCGTTCCGCCTTCGACATCGTCGGCGACGCCACCCATGCGGCGTTGGCCGACTGCGGCCTGAAACTGTCCGACATCGACGGCGTTTTCTCCGCGACCATGGTCAATTCCATGCCGGCGGTGAATGTCGTCGAATATCTGGGCCTGCGACCCAGGGTGACGGAGGGCACCAATACAGGCGGCTCCTCCTTCCTCGCCCATATGCAGTGGGCGGCGCTGGCGCTCGATGCCGGGCTGTGCGAGGTGGCGTTGATCACCTATGGCTCGAACCAGAAGACGGGGGCGGGCAAATTCGTCTCCAGCTCTGAAGTCGTGCCCTTCGAGGCGCCGTACAAGCCGCGCTATGCCGTCACCCCCTATGCCCTGGCGGCGGCGCGCCACATGCATGAATTCGGCACCACGCGGGAACAGCTCGCGGAAGTCGCCGTGGCGGCGCGGACCTGGGCCAACCTCAATCCGGAAGCGGCGGCCAAGGGCCCGTTGTCGGCCGAGGACGTGCTGTCGGCGCGCATGGTCTCCGACCCCCTGACCCTGCGCGACTGCTGCCTCGTCACCGACGGGGCGGGCGCCATCATCATGACGCGGGCCGATCGTGCGAAGGATTTCCCCAAGAAGCCGGTCTATCTGCTCGGCGTGGCGGCCGAAAACTGGCATCGCTGGGTTTCCAGCATGCCGGACCTCACCGTTTCCGCCGCCAGCCGCTCCGGTCCCCGGGCGATGGAGATGGCCGGCGTCACCCATGACGATCTCGATCTCGTCATGCTCTACGACGCCTTCACCATCACGCCGATCATGTTCCTCGAAGATCTCGGCTTCTGTCCGAAGGGCGAGGGCGGGCGCTTCGTCGGCGACGGCAAGCTGCGCCATGGCGGCGGGTTCCCGCTGAACACCAACGGTGGCGGCCTGTCCTGTGTCCACCCCGGCATGTACGGTCTGTTCCTGCTGATCGAGGCGGTGCGCCAGCTGCGCGGCGAATGCGGGGCCCGTCAGTTGCCGGATCCGAAGCTCGCGCTCTGTCATGGCAACGGCGGCCACTGGTCGTCCCAGGTGACGGCTATCCTCGGCCTCGGGGAAACGCTGTAGCAGGCCGGTCGGCCGCGCCGTGGTGAACGTCCTTTTCGTCTGCAGCCGCAATCAGTGGCGCAGTCCGACAGGCGAGGCCATGTTCCGGCGCACGGCCGGGATCGCCACGCGTTCCGCCGGCACGAGTGCGAGCGCGCGGCGGCGCCTGACACGCGACGACATTCGCTGGGCCGATCTCATTCTCGTGATGGAGGACAAGCACGCGGCGCGGATCCGGGCGGATTTCCGCCAGGATCTGCGCTGCAAGGCGCTTCACGTCCTCGGCATTCCCGACGATTACCGCTACATGGACGCGGAACTTGTCGAATTGTTCGAGATGGTGGCCGGGCCGATCATCGGCACGGCCGTGGGCGACTGAAGGCGCCCACGGCCACCGGGTCTCAGAGACCGTCGAAAAGCGCGGTCGAGAGATAGCGTTCAGCGAAACTCGGGATGATGGCGACGACGGTCTTGCCTTCCATTCCGGGCCGCGCCGCTACTTCGAGGGCGGCGGAAAGCGCCGCGCCCGAGGAGATGCCGCAGGCGATGCCCTCGAGGCGGGCGGCCTGGCGCGCGGTCTCGAAGGCGGTCTCGTTGCCGATGGTGATGACTTCGTCGATCACCGAACGGTCGAGGATCTCGGGCACGAAGCCGGCGCCGATACCCTGGATCTTGTGCGGGCCCGGCTGGCCACCCGACAGTACCGGGCTGTCCTCCGGCTCGACCGCGATCATGCGCACTTCGGGCTTCAGCTTCTTCAGCACGGTGCCGATCCCGGTGATGGTGCCGCCGGTACCCACACCCGAGACGACCGCATCCACCTTGCCTTGCGTGTCGTTCCAGATCTCTTCCGCCGTGGTCACCCGGTGGATGGCCGGATTGGCCGGATTGGCGAACTGCTGGGGCATCACCGCGCCGGGAATTTCCTTCAGCAGCTCTTCCGCCCGGTTGATCGCGCCGCGCATGCCCTTCTCGGGGGGCGTCAGTTCGAGTTCGGCGCCGAGCAGCAGCAGCATCTTGCGCCGTTCGATCGACATCGATTCGGGCATGCACAGGATCAGGCGATAGCCCTTGGCGGCGGCGACGAAGGCGAGCGCGATCCCGGTATTGCCCGAGGTCGGTTCCACCAGGGTGGCGCCCGGCTTGATCCTGCCCTCGGCTTCCAGCGCCTCGATCATGGCGACGCCGATGCGATCCTTCACGCTGTTCAGCGGATTGAAGAATTCGAGCTTCGCCAGCACCTCGGCCTTGGCACCCGCCTGTTCGGCCAGCCGGTGCAGGCGCACGAGCGGGGTGGAGCCGATGGTTTCGGTGATGTTGTCGTAAACGCGGCCGCGCCCTGGCTTCGATGCCGTGGTCATTGTCGGTCTCCTTGGAATGCGCCCTTATGCGTCAGATCGAGAAATCCATGCGTTCGCGCCCTTCCGAGCGCACGCCGGCACTTTCGGCCCTGCGACAGAGGTCCTCGACCGAGATCGAGTCGAGCTTCTCCATGATCGTGTCGTGTAACTCGCCCCATAGCGGTTGCACCACCTTCTTGCCCAGTTCGGACGACATGGGGTTACCCTCGCCGTCCTCTTCCTCCATCTGCTCGAAGGCGCCGACGACGCGGATGATCTCGCCGACCGTGATGCGGCGCCTCTCCCGGGCAAGGCGGTATCCGCCCTTTGGCCCGCGCACGCCTTTCAGCACGCCGGCGTGGACCAGTTGCTGCATCACCTGTTCGAGATAGCGCTGGGGAATGCCCTGGCGCCGGGTGATTTCCTTCGACTGCACCGGCTCGGGCCTGGCGTTGTAGGCGATGTCGACCAAGGCCTCGAGGGCGAACAGCATCTTGCGCGAGAGGCGTAGCATCAGATGTTCCGCTCCTTGACGGTTTCGGCGATGCGCGCGGCGAGCCGCGTCGCGACTTCGGTCTTGGCGAGACGGGGCCAGCTTTCGACGCCGTCGGCGGTGACGATGTGGACGGCATTGTCCGGCGCGCCCATGACGCCGCCTTCCGGGCCCGAGCCCACGTCGTTGGCGATGATCCAGTCGCAGCCCTTGCGGGCGAGCTTGGCTTTCGCGTGATCCACCACCTTCTCGGTTTCGGCGGCGAAGCCGACGACGAGAGGCGGCCGACGCGGCCCCGCGCGGGAGACGGTGGCCAGAATGTCCGGGTTCTCGACGAAGGCAAGCGCCGGCACCTGGCCGCTGCCGTCCTTCTTGATCTTCTGTTCGGCCTCGCCCGCCACGCGCCAGTCGGCGACGGCGGCGGCGCAGACGACCACATCCGCCGGCAGGGCGGTATCGACCGCCGCCGCCATCTGGCGCGCGGTCTCGACGTGGCGGGTCTCGACGCCGGCGGGATCCGGCAGGGTGACCGGACCCGAGACCAGGGTGACCTGCGCGCCCAGCGCGGCGAGCGCGGTCGCCAGGGCATGACCCTGCTGGCCGGACGAGCGGTTGGCGATATAGCGCACCGGATCGATCGGCTCGTGCGTCGGGCCCGAGGTGACGACGATCCGCTTGCCGAGCAGCGGCTGCTCCCCGCGCGAGCGGTAGAAGGCCTCGACCTTCTCCAGGATGGCGGCGGGTTCCGCCAGCCGGCCGGGGCCGAATTCGCCGCAGGCCATGTCGCCGTCGTCCGGGCCGACAGCCATGATGCCGTCCGCCAGCAGGCGGGCATGGTTGCGCCTTGTCGCCTTGTGGTTCCACATGCGCACGTTCATGGCGGGCGCGATCAGCACCGGCTTGTCGGTGGCGAGCAGGGTGGTGGTCGCCAGATCGTCGGCGATGCCGGCGGCCATCTTGGCCATCAGGTCGGCGGTCGCGGGGCAGACCACGATCAGGTCGGCGTCGCGCGAAAGCTGGATGTGGCCCATGTCCGCCTCGTCCGTCAGGGAGAAGAGGTCGGTATAGACCTTGTCCCCGGTCAGGGCGGAAAGCGACAGGGGGGTGACGAACTCCTGCCCGGCACGGGTGACGATCGCCCGTACGGCGATACCGCGCTCGCGCAGGCGGCGCGTCAGTTCCAGCGACTTGTAGGCGGCGATGCCGCCGCCGACGATCAGGAGGATACGTCTTTCGGCCATGATGGGTTCCAGCGCCGTGTCGTTGATCCGCTCTTTATACGTAAATTTGGTGGGCATCAACATATTTGCCGATCGTATTCCGTTGTAGTGTGGCGCGAAACGACGTTGACCGATACCCCTTCCTTTCATTAGACCGGTCGCCGACAGGGGGATTTCCGGAAGGAGCGGGGACCATCATGCGCGCCATCTTGCCGATCGCCTTTTCCTGCGTGGCCGTGCTCGCGCTGGCGGGCTGCGACACGATTCCGGGATCGAGCGCTTCGGCCGAAGCCCCCCACGCCATGACCGGCCTGCCCGGCGACTGGCAGGTCGGGGCCAGCGAGATGCATGACGCGGAAGGCCGGGCCTTCACGGTCTGCACCCTGCTGCGGAGCGCGCAGGACGGCCGGCGCTTCTGGATCGCCGCCACTCCCTCCACGGTCTCCGGCGATCTTTATCTCGGTGTCCGCTCGCCGGAACTGCCGGCCATCGAGGGGCGGGCGGACCGCAAGGCGCTGGTGACGGTCGACGGCATTGCCTATCGCCCCATGAGGGCGCAGCAGGCGGGCGATGCCCTGTCCATGGCCATCGCGCCGGAGGAGGCGCCAGCCTTCCTCGACGCTTTCGCCAAGGGCTATCAACTGGCGGTGACGGCAGGCGACCTGCCGGGGTTCTCGATCGGCGTCGATCTGCGGGGCAGCGCCAACGGCCGCCGCGAATGGAAGAAATGCATCGAGCGGGAGTTGAAGCCCGCCTCCTGATCAATCGGCGATGGCAAGGACGACGACGGCGGCGGCCAGCGCGATTACGGCCCACCACAGGCGGCGCTGGGTCGCGGCCTGACCGGCGGCGATCGCCTTCGCGGTTTCGGGATGCAGGCGCAGCCCGCTTTCCGTGACCTGGGCGCCCAGCTTTTCCAGCTTTTCCATCATGGCCGGCAGGCGCCTTGCGATGGCGGCGGCATTCTCCGCCGCGTCGATCAGCCGGTGTTCGGGCGAGAAGGTGGCCACAAGCCATTTCTCGACCACGGGGCGCGAGACTTCCCAGATGTTCATGTCGGGGTCGAGGCCGCCGCACACGCCCTCGACCACCACCATGGTCTTCTGCAGGAGCAGGAGGTCGGGCTGGGTCTCCATGGCGAAAGTCTCGGTCACCATGAACAATTGCTGCAGCAACCGCGCGATCGAGATTTCGCGCGTGGGCCGGCCCAGGATCGGCTCGCCGATCGAGCGGAGCGCCTGGGCGAAGAGTTCGACCGACTTGTGCGGCGGCAATATCCCGGCTTCCGCGTGGACGCGGGCGACGCGCATGTAGTCGGCGGTGATGAAGCCGATCAGGGTCTCGGCCATGAAGCGGCGCATGAAGCGCGACAGTCGGCCCATGATGCCGAAGTCGATGACGACGATGGCGCCATCCTCGGCCACGAAGAGATTGCCCTGGTGCAGGTCGGCGTGGAAGAAGCCGTGGCCCAGCGCCTGATCGAGGAAACTCTGCATCAGGCGGGTGGCCAGCACCTTGGGGTCGTGGCCGGCGGCGACAAGGGCCGCCCGGTCGCCGATGGGGGTGCCCTTCACCCGGTCGACGGTCAGCACCCGGCGCGCCGTCCGCGCCCAATCGACGGCGGGAGCCCGGACCATGCCGTCCTCGGCCAGCGAAAGCGCGAGTTCGGACGCCGCGGCGGCCTCCAGCCGGAGATCCATCTCGAGGAAGTAAACCTCGGCCAGGGTGCGTACCACCTCGCGCGGGCGCAGCCGTTTCAGGGGCACCATGTAGCGTTCGGCGAGATCGGCGGCCCAGGCCAGCGCGTCGAGGTCGCGGCGGAACGCGGGTTCGATCCCCGGGCGCAGCACCTTGACGGCGACGGCCTTGCCCTCGGTCGTCACGGCGAAATGGACCTGGGCGATGGAGGCGGCGGCGACCGGCGTTTCCTCGATCGACTGGAACATGTCCTCGATCGGATGCATCAGCTCATGCTCGATGATGCGGCGCGCCTCTTCCGCCGGGAAGGGCGGTACTCGGTCCTGCAATTGGGTGAGCGCGCGGGCAACCGGTTCGCCGACGAGATCGGGGCGGGCGGCGAGGCTCTGCCCCAGCTTGATGTAGGTCGGGCCGAGGCTGCCAAGAGCCAGCGCCAGGCGTTCGCCCGCGCTCTTGCCCTCGACGTCGGGCTTGCGCCGTGGCCAGAGCTGGATCGCGATCAGCTTGCGGCCGAGCCGGGCAAAAGCGGGCAGTTCCTCGATCAGCTCGCCGGGAAAGAGGGCGTCGTGCGCCGCCAGCCGGCGGGCGACGCGAAGCAGGCGGAAGCCATGGCGAAGCGCCCCGAACATCGCGGACCTACAGCCGCCAGCCGGTATGGATCGCGGCGACGCCGCCGGTCAGGTTGCGATATTTCACCTGTTCGAACCCCGCCTCGCGCAGCCAGGAGGCGAACGTCTCCTGATCCGGGAAGCGGCGGATGCTCTCGACCAGATAACGATAGGCGTCCGCGTTGCCGGCGACCATCTGGCCGATCCGGGGGATCATGCGGAAGGAATATTCATCGTAGACCTTGTCGATGCCCGGCAGCACGACCTTCGAGAATTCGAGGCACATGAAGCGCCCGCCCGGCTTCAGCACGCGGCGCATGTCGGCCAGGGCGTGCTTGATGCGCGTCACGTTGCGGATGCCGAAGGCGATGGTGACGTAATCGAAGCTGCGGTCCTTGAACGGCAGTCGCTCGGCGTCGCCCACCGTCCAGTCGAGGTCCAGGCGGCCCTGGTCGAGGGCTCGGTCGCGCCCGACCATGATCATCTCGGCATTGATGTCGGCGACCGTGACATGGGCGCCGGCCCCTGCCTTGTCGAGGAAGCGGAAGGCGATGTCGCCGGTACCGCCCGCGACATCGAGCAGATGCGTGCCGGGTCCGGGCGAAAGCCAGTCGATCATCGCCGTCTTCCAGATGCGGTGCACGCCCCCGGACATCAGGTCGTTCATGACGTCGTAGCGCTTGGCGACCGCGTCGAAGACGCTGCGCACCCGGCGCGCCTTGTCGTCCTCCGGCACGGTCTCGAAGCCGAAATGGGTGAGCTTTTCGGCGCTGTCGCCGGCGGGGGTGTCCTGACTCATGGCGCGACACCATAGCGCCGAGCGTCTGACGCCGCTAGGCTTCGCGCATGCCCGAACTGCCCGAAGTCGAAACCGTCTGCCGGGGCCTGGCCCTGGCCCTCGAAGGCCGCCGTCTCGCCCGCGTCGAGGCGCGGCGGCCCGATCTGCGCCTGCCCTTTCCGCCCGATTTTTCGGCGAGGCTGACGGGGCGGCGAATCGTCGCCATTCGCCGGCGCGCCAAATACATGCTGTGGGAAATGGATGATGGCACGGTGCTGATCGGTCATCTCGGCATGTCCGGGCGCATGAATGTCGGCACCGGGCCGATGCCGGAGGCGAAGCGCCA
>JAQVKV010000392.1 GCA_028694545.1 Zavarzinia sp.
GCCGGGCCCTCGGGCAATGCCGCCGCCTATACGATGGCCAAGGCGGGGCTGAAGGTGCTGCAGCTGGAGCGCGGCGAATACCCCGGCTCCAAGAACGTCCAGGGCGCCATCCTCTATGCCGATGCGCTGGAGAAGGTGATCCCGGACTTCCGCGAGGATGCGCCGCTCGAACGCCATGTCATCGAGCAGCGCCTGTGGATGCTGGACGACACGTCCTATGTCGGCATGCACTACCGTTCGGAGGACTTCAACGAGGAGAAGCCGAACCGCTACACGATCATCCGCGCCCAGTTCGACAAGTGGTTCAGCCGCCGCGTGCGTGAAGCGGGCGCCACCGTGCTGTGCGAGACGACGGTGACCGACCTGGTGCGCGATCTCTCGGGCAAGGTGATCGGCGTGCGCACCGACCGGGGTGGCGGCATCATCTATACCGACGTGGTCGTACTGGCGGAAGGCGTGAACGGCCTGGTCGGCAATCGCGCGGGGCTGCGTCCCGAACTGAAGCCCGAGGCGGTGGCGCTCGCGGTCAAGGAAATGCATTTCCTGCCGCAGGAAGTGATCGAGCAGCGCTTCAACCTGAAGGGCGACGAAGGCGTCGTCATCGAGGTGATGGGCACGGTTACCAACGGCATGACCGGCACCGCCTTCATCTACACGAACAAGGAATCGATCTCGGTCGGCATCGGCTGCATGGTTTCCGACTTCGCGGAACAGGAGACGACACCCTACGGCTTGCTCGAAGCCTTCAAGAACCATCCGAGCGTGAAGCCCCTGCTCGAGGGTTCGGAAGTGAAGGAATATGCGGCCCACCTGATCCCCGAGGGCGGCTATCGCCATATTCCCGAGATCCACGGCGACGGCTGGCTCATTGTTGGCGACGCCGGGCACTTCGTGAACGCGGTGCACCGCGAGGGGTCCAACCTCGCCATGACCACGGGGCGCGTGGCGGCGGAGACGATCATTCGCCTGCGCCAGCTGCGCTCCGACTTCTCGAAGGCGGAGCTGGCGCTCTACCGCAAGACGCTGGACGACAGTTTCGTGATGAAGGACCTGAAGAAATACAAGGACATCCCGAAGTTCCTGCACGGCAACGCCGGCAATGTCTTCGGTACCTATCCGCGCCTGATCAACGAGGCGGCCCAGCGCTGGTTCCGCGTCGACGGGGTGGCCAAACGCGACAAGGAGCGCGAGATCGTCGCTTCCTTCCGCAAGAACCGGGGCCTGCGCGGCCTCATCGGCGATGCTTTCAAACTGGCGAGGGCCTGGCGATGACGACGGTGGTGAAGGTCGAGGAAAAACTCTACGTCAACCGCTACCTGGTGGACGCGGGCCGGCCGCACATCAAGGTCCGCCCGCACGAGACGCCGTCGGCGGCGCTGGTCGCGCTGACCCACGTCTGTCCTGCTGGTTGTTACACGACGAACGACCGGGGACAGGTCGAGGTGGCGCCGGACGGCTGCATGGAATGCGGTACCTGCCGGGTGCTGACCGCCGATACCGGCGATGTCGAATGGAATTATCCGCGCGGCGGCTATGGCGTGCTGTTCAAGTTCGGATGAGCATGTATAGCGCGGACGCCGACATCGATCGCCTGATCGCCGAGGACCTGGGCTTCGGCGACCTGACGACCCGCGCGCTCGGCCTCGACATGGCGCCCGCGCGGATCACCTTTTCCGCGCGCACGCCGCTTGTCGCCTGCTGTACCGAGGAAGCGGCGCGCATCCTGACGCGCCTCGGCGCCACCGTCACCGGCCCCGTGATGCCGAGCGGGCAATTCGCGCCTCCCGGCACCCTGCTGCTGGCGGCGGAAGGGCCCGGCCACGCCGTCCTCGGCGGATGGAAGATCGCCCAGACCCTGATCGAATGGGCGGCGGGCCTCGCCACCGCGACGCGGGAACTCGTCACGGCGGCGCAGGCGATCACGCCCGACATCGCCATCGCCTGTACCCGCAAGACCGTTCCCTTCACGCGAGCGCTGTCGGCGAAGGCGGTGCTGGCGGGCGGCGGGGTCATGCATCGCCTGGGCCTGTCCGAGACGATTCTCGTCTTTCCCGAGCACCGCGCTCTTCTCCCGGTGGGCGTGTCCGCAACCGATGCGCTGCGGAAATTGCGGCGCGCGGTTCCCGAACGCGCATTGGTGATCGAGGTGAAATCGGTCGATGATGCCTTGGCGGTCGCTTCGATCGCCGATGTTGTCCAGTTGGAGAAGTTTTCCCCGGTCGATGTGCGCAAGGTCGTGGCCGGGGCCGCAAAGCGCCATGACGGGCGCCCGGTGATCGCCGCCGCCGGCGGCATCGGGCCCGCCAATGTCGCCGATTATGCCGCAACCGGGGCCGATGTCCTCGTGACGTCGTTCCCCTATACCGCACGCCCGGCCGAGGTACAGGTCCGCATCGGACCCTCGCCCGCGCCCGGCGGCTTCGAGCCAACACGGGGTACACAGACATGAAAACCAGTGCGCGCAATCAATTCACGGGTGTCATCGAGGCCCTGACCCTCGGTCCGGTCAACGCCGAAGTGGTGCTGACGGTGGCCGAAGGCGTCTCCATCGCCGCGATCATTACCCGGCGTAGCGCCGAAAACCTGGGCCTTGCCGTGGGGGGGACTGCCACCGCGCTGATCAAGGCGACCTTCGTCATCCTGGCGAAGGACGGCGAGATTGGCCGGACCTCTGCCCGCAACACGCTGAAGGGCACCATCGTGCGCCGCATAGATGGCGTCGTCTCGACCGAATATGGCCTCGATGTCGGCGGCGGGCTTACACTCACGGCCATCGTCACCAAGGGCAGTGCCGACGACCTGGTGCTCGACGTCGGCGACAAGGCCGTCGCCCTCGTGAAGGCACCGCACATCATCATCGCGGTCGACTGACCTCGTCGCGATCGACCGGCCGGGTCGCTGCCGATCCGGTCGCAGGGTATCAACATTGTCACCGAAGGGGTGTGGTCATGATGTTTTCTCGTCGTAGTCTGCTCGGCCTCGTCACGGCGCTGGCGCTTGCCGTGCCGTTCGTTCCCGCGGCCCGTGCCGACGATGCGCCGCTGCTCGTCTTCGCCGCCGCCTCGCTGAAGGAATCGGTCACCGGGCTTGCCGCCGCCTATGAAAAGGAGACAGGCAAGAAGGTGCAGGTTTCCTTCGCGGCCTCGGGGCCGCTGGCCAAGCAGATCGAAGCCGGCGCCCCGGCCGATGTCTTCATTTCGGCCAACACCAAGTGGATGACCTATCTCTCGGAAAAGGGCATGACCGACAAGACGACGGAGGAGCCCCTGCTCGGTAACAGCCTCGTCCTGGTCGCGCCCGCCGATTCGACCCTCGAGCCCGTCACCATTGCTTCCGGCTTCGATCTTGCCGGCCTGCTCGGCGACGGTCATCTCGCCATCGGCGAGATGACGTCGGTACCGGCGGGGACCTATGGCAAGGCCGCGCTGGAAAACCTCGGCGTGTTCGATTCCGTGAAGGACAAGCTGGCGCAGGCCCAGAGCGTGCGTGCGGCACTGGCGCTCGTCGGCCGGGGCGAGGCGCCGCTCGGTATCGTTTACGCGACCGACGCGGCGGCGGATCCGCAGGTGAAGGTGGTTGGCACTTTCCCCGAAGGGTCTTATCCCGCGATCATCTATCCGATTGCCGTGATGGCCGAGTCGAAGAACCCGGACGCCAAGGCTTTCGTCGCCTTCCTGAAGTCGTCGGCGGCGGCCGGCGTGTTCACGGCGGCCGGCTTCACGGTCGTGAACGCCCCCAGCACCAACTGAGGCCTTGATGCCGGACCTCAGCCCGGAAGAGCTCACCGCGATCT
>JAQVKV010000393.1 GCA_028694545.1 Zavarzinia sp.
GGCAGGATCTTGCCGATCATCACCTCGATCGGGCGGATGGGCATGGCCAGCAGGTTTTCCATGGTGCCGCGCTCGCGCTCCCGCGTCATGGCCATGGCGGTCACGATCACCATGGTCATGGTCAGGATGACGCCGATCAGCCCGGGCACGATGTTGTACTGGGTGATGCCGTCCGGGTTGAAGCGGCGATGCACGGCGATATCGAAGGGAGGCGATGCCGTGGCCGCGATCTCGCCGCCGTCGTGCTTCAATGCGTCGCTCATCACGCGGGAGAGGGCCGCGATGGCGTTGCCCGTCGCCGACGGATCGCTGGCGTCCGCCTCCAGGAGGATCTGCGGGTGCTCTCCCCGGCGCAGCGCCCGCTCGAAGCCGACGGGAATGGTGACCGCGAACTGCACCCGGCCGAGTTCGAGGGCGCGGTCGATCTCGGCCCGGCTCTCCGCTTCCTCGCTCAGGCGGAAATAGCCGGAATTGCGGAGCGCACTCAGGATGCTGCGGCCATGGGGGCCCTGATCCGCGACATGGACGATGGTCGGCAGGCCCTTCGGATCATTGTTGATGGCAAAGCCGAAGAGGGCGAGCTGGATGATGGGAATGCCGATCAGCAGGGCGAAGGTCAGGCGGTCGCGCCGCATCTGGATGAACTCCTTCACCACCATGGCGCCCAGCCGCGCGAATGAAAGGCCGGGGCGCCTCACGAGAAATTATCCTCGGAACGGTTCATGAGCAGGATGAAGACGTCCTCCAGCGTCGGCTTGTCGGCGGCATAGGTGAAGGCGGGGCCCTCGGCCGCGAGCGCGTCGAGACTGGCGCGCAGGGCGGCCTCGTCCCGCCCCGAGACATGGAGCACGGTGCCGAAGGGCGCGACCAGATCCACCCCCGGCCGGCCCTGCAGGCGCCGCGCCAGCGTGCCGGCGCCGGGCGTGTCGATCGTGAAGGTGTGCAAGCCGGCGCCCGCGACCACCTCGTCCACCGTGCCCTCGGTCAGCTTCCGGCCATAGGCGACATAGGCGATGCGATGGCAGCGCTCCGCTTCGTCCATGTAGTGGGTGGAGACGAGGACGGTCATGCCGTCGGACGCCAGCTCGTGGATCTCGTCCCAGAAGTCGCGCCGTGCCTTGGGGTCGACCCCCGCCGTCGGCTCGTCGAGCAGGAGGAGCCGAGGCTCGTGCATGATACAGGCGGCGAGCGCCAGGCGCTGCTTCCAGCCGCCGGAGAGGGAACCCGCGAGCTGATGGCGCCGTGCCTGCAGCCCCAGCCGTTCCAGCGTGCGTTCCACCCGTCCGCGCCGGTCGTCCATCTCGAACACCCGTGCGACGAAGGCGAGGTTCTCGGCGATGGTGAGATCCTCGTAGAAGCTGAATTTCTGCGTCATGTAGCCGACGTTGCGGCGGATTTCCTCGCTCTCGCGCAAGACATCGTGGCCAAGGCAGGTGCCTTCGCCGGCGTCCGGCACGAGCAGGCCGCAGAGCATGCGGATGGTGGTGGTCTTGCCGCTGCCGTTCGGGCCAAGGAAGCCCATGATCTCGCCCCGGCGCACCTGGACCGAGACGTCGTCCACCACCTTGCGCCCGCCGAAGCTCTTGGTCAGGCCGGTGACGTCGATCGCCAGGCCGGCGGACGCCACCCCGGTCATGGCGCCGGCTCCAGCGTGACGTCGAGGGGCTGGCCTGGACGCAGCGGCTTGCCGGAGGTCTGGCGGGCCTCGACCAGGAAGACGAAGGTCTGGCGGTTCTTGACCGTATAGACCGTGGGGGGGGTGAATTCTTCCTTCGGCGCGACGAAGGTGACCTTGGCCGCGAGATCGCCGGCGCAGCCGTCGCAGGCGAGGCGCACGCGGGCGCCGGGTGCCACGGCGGGCAGCAGGGGTTCGGGAAGGAAGAAGCGGATCTTCACCCCGTCCGCCGGCAGCAGGGTGAGCACGGGGGTGCCAGCGCTGATCACCTCGCCCGGGTCGCGCAGGACGACGCTGACGATGCCGGCGACCGGGGCGGCCACGCGCCGCTCGGACAGGCGCCATTCGGCCTGGGCAAGGCCGGCCTCGGCCGCGGTGACGGCCGCTTTCGCGCCGGCGACCTGATCGGCGCGGGCGGGCAGCACGGCGGCGGCGCGTTCGGCCTCGGCCGCCGCGAGGCGGGCCCTCGCCTGGGCGGCCGCCGATTCGGCGCTGTCCAGTGCCTGCCGGCTGGCATTGGCCGAGGTGACGAGGCGCCGCGTGCGGCCAAGGTCAGCCTCGGCATTTTCGACGGCCGCGCGCGCTTCGGCGATGCGGGCGTCGATCACCGCGAGATCGGCGGGGCGGGCGCCTTTCTCGAGATCATCGAGCCGGGCTCTTGCTTCCGCCAAGGTGGCGGCGGCCTGATCGCGCGCGGCCATCGCCTCGGTCGCATCCAGAGTAAAGAGCATCTGGCCGGCTGCCACCGTGTCGCCGGCTTCGACCGGGCGTGTGGCGATGCGGCCGCCGGCGCTGGGGGCGATATCGACGAATTCGCCCTCGGCATAGCCCTGGACCGTGGTCGGGGTATCGCCGTCGCAGGCGCCAAGCACCAGCGGCAGGAACAGGGCGAGAGCGGGCAGGATGGCGCGGCGGGTCATGGTTTCTCCTCTTCGGCGAGGGCACGCAGGCCGGCGGTCAGGACGCGGGCATGGGTACTGATGACGGCGACCGGATCGAAAGGCCTCTCGTCCACCGGGGCGAAAGTGGTGCGCCAGATCGCGGTGATCAGCACCGGCCCGATGACGAGCTTGGTGACGACGTCGACCGGCAGGTCCGGGAATTCGCCGCCGGCGACGCCCTGCGCGTAAATCCGCCCGAACAGGTCCTCGCCCCGGGCGATCACCTCGTGACGGTAGAAGCGGGCGATCTCGGGGAAATTGCCGGCCTCGGCGATGACGAGGCGGGCGATGGCGGCCAGGTTGGTCATCGCGAGCCGGGGCCCGAAATCCTCGATGATCCGGCGCAGCAAAGGCGCGACGGGACCCTCGTGGCGCTCGAACAAGGCGCGGGCCTCGTCCAGCCGGGAGACCATGGCCTGGCGGATCACCGCCTCGAACATTGCCTGCTTCGACGGGAAATAGAGATAGATCGTGCCCTTGGTCACGCCGGCGGCGCGGGCGATGTCCTCGATACGGGCGGCGGTGAACCCCTTCTCGATGAAGACGGCAAGGGCCGCTTCCAGCATTTCCGACGGGCGCTCCGCCTTGCGTCGGCGCCAGCGCGGCGCCGGGGTGGCCTCGTCCTCTTTCGTTCGGCTCATCGTCAGCTCATTAATTACTGAATGTTCATTTATTAATACGACATCGAGAATCGGTCAACGGCTTCCCTTGAGCTCCAGGGCTGGAAATCCGGGTGTCGGCACCCCATCTGATGCCTTCCAGTGCTCCGCCAGGGGGCGGCTTTCCGGGGCCTTCGCCGGGGGGATCGAATCTTCTCTGTTTCCGATTGACACCGCGCGCCAAATGACCATAGTGCGGCGCTCTGACGGGCAGGTCGTCCTGAACGTCAGCCCCGAGTGGAGGGGTGGCCGAGCGGTCAATGGCAGCAGACTGTAAATCTGCCGACGAATGTCTACGTTGGTTCGAATCCAACCCCCTCCACCACCGGCTTTTGAGCCAAGGGGCGAGCATAGGGGCGGCGGACCGGCGGCGACGGACGGGCAGAACGCGGAAAGCGGCGGGATGCTGAATTGTCTGGCGCGCGGGTGTAGCTCAATGGTAGAGCCCCAGCCTTCCAAGCTGGTTGTGTGGGTTCGATTCCCATCACCCGCTCCAGGCTCGGAAGGAAAA
>JAQVKV010000394.1 GCA_028694545.1 Zavarzinia sp.
TCGCCATGACCAGATCCTCGCGCGTCCTGAAATAGGAATGCACAGCCGGCACGGAAACCCCCGCCCGTTCCGCGACATGGGCATGGGTTGCCCGGGCAATGCCCTGTTCGGCGAAGGCCGCGAAAGCACAGCGGATGAGCTGGGCCCGGCGCTGCGCCGGCGGCAGGCGGGTTCTTGCGGCTCGGGATACGGTCAAGACAGGCAAACCTCGGCATATGTGGTCGCAGGCGATCTTGGCGCAAATCCACCGGGCGGGGAATGGCGGCGGCGGATTTCTATTGATTGAATACTCAACAGTGTTATTGATATTTTACTCAATAATCGGCGAGCCCGAACGCCGGGAGGAAACCATGAACCATGCCGTCGCCGACGCGGAAATCGCGCGGACCCTGCCCCTTGACCAGATCGACGTCAGCGCGCCGGATCTCTATGTCCGCGATGCGGCCCATGCCTATTTCGCCCGCCTGCGCCGGGAAGCCCCCGTGCACTACTGCCGCGAAAGCCTCTATGGCCCTTATTGGTCGATTACGCGCTTCAACGACATCGTCGAGGTCGACACGAACCACAAGGTCTTCTCGTCGGATGCGAGCGTCGGCAGCTTCGTTCTGGACGACACGACGCTGAACCCGGTGGAGGGGGGCATCTACCTGCCCAATTTCCTCGGCATGGATCCGCCGAAGCATGATGTCCACCGCCAGACCGTCAGCCCCATCGTCGCCCCCCAGAACCTCGCCAACTTCGAAGGGCTGATCCGCGAGCGCACCCAAAAGGTGCTGGATGGCCTGCCCCTGGGCGAGTGCTTCAACTGGGTCGACCGGGTTTCGATCGAACTGACCACCATGATGCTGGCGACCCTGTTCGATTTCCCCTTCGAGGAGCGGCGCAAGCTCACCCGCTGGTCCGACGTGGTGACGACCCGGCCGGGCGACGGCATCGTCGACACCTGGGAACAGCGCGAACAGGAACTCCGCGAATGCGCGGCCTATTTCCAGCGTCTGTGGGCGGAACGGGCGGCGGCTCAGCCGAAGTTCGACCTGATCTCCATGCTGGCCCATGCGCCCGCCATGCGAACCATGCCGCCGGAGGAATTTCTCGGCACCCTCGCCCTGCTGATTGTCGGCGGCAACGATACGACGCGGAATTCCATGTCGGGCGGCGTGCTCGCCCATCACCTGTTTCCGGACGAGTGGCGCAAGGTCGCGGGCGACCGGTCGCTGATCCCCAACATGGTCTCGGAAATCATCCGCTGGCAGACCCCGATCTCCCATATGCGCCGTACCGCGCTGCAGGATTTCGACTTCAAGGGCCAACTGATCCACAAGGGCGACAAGGTCGTGATGTGGTACCTGTCGGGTAACCGCGACGACACGGTGATCGACCGGCCCCACGATTTCATCGCCGACCGGCCGCGTGCCCGCCATCATCTCTCCTTCGGCTTCGGCATCCATCGCTGCCTCGGCAACCGCCTCGCCGAGATGCAGCTCCGCATCCTCTGGGAAGAGATCTTCGCGCGTTTCAGCCGCATCGAGGTCGTCGGCACGCCGACGCGGATTCCCTCGAATCTCGTACGTGGTTTCGCCGACCTTCCGGTCGTCGTGCACGCCTGACGGTCATCATCGGAAGAGCCCCGGAGCCCGGCCATGCCCAAGATCACCTATGTCACCCATGACGGCGTTCCCCATACGGTTGACGCTGTCGCCGGCCAGTCGGCGATGGAAGTCGCCGTCGGTCACAATATCCCCGGCATCGACGGCGATTGCGGTGGCGCCGTCGCCTGCGGCACCTGCCATGTCCATGTTGACGACGCCTGGAGCGAAAAGGCCGGTGCCCCGGCCGAAAACGAAGCCGGCATGCTCGCCTATGTCGACGACGCACGGCCGAACAGCCGCCTGTGCTGCCAGATCAGACTGACCAACGACCTCGACGGCCTGATCCTGCATCTGCCCGCGGCGCAGCACTGATCCGACGGCGCGAAGGTCCGATCATGTCCGACTATATCATCGTGGGCGCCGGCTCGGCCGGCTGCGTCCTGGCCAATCGCCTGAGCGCGGACCCGGCCGTGCAGGTCACCCTGCTCGAGGCCGGCGGGCGCGACAATTCCCTTTTCTACCGCATGCCGGCCGGCTTCTTCGCCCTCATGAAATCGGGGCGGGGCAACTGGAACTATGAATCCGTGCCCCAAGCCGGCCTGAACGGCCGTACCATGTACTTCCCGCGCGGCAAGGTATTGGGCGGCAGTTCCTCGATCAACGGCCTCGTCGTCTCGCGCGGCAACCCCGGCGATTACGACCGCTGGGCCCAGATGGGCAATCCGGGCTGGTCCTTCCGCGACTGCCTGCCCGATTTCCGAAAGCTCGAGGACTATCCCGAAGGGGATGAGGCCCTCCACGGCCGGGGCGGCCCAATCGCAGTCACCCGCTCGCCGCTGGCCGCGATGAACCCGATCGCGCGGGCCTGGATCGACGGTGGCATGGCCGCCGGCCATCCCTTCAATCCCGACGTCAATGGCCTCACTCCCTTTGGCATGGCCCAGATGCAGGGCAATTACGTCGCCGGCCGGCGTCAGAGCGCGGCCGCCCGCTATCTGGCGCCGGTACTCGACCGTCCAAATCTTCGCGTCATCACCGGCGCGCTGGTGAAGCGCGTCACCCTCAGGGGCGGGCGGGCCACCGGCGTCGAATATTTCCACGAGGGCCGACTGCAAAGCCTGTCCGCGACGCGCGAAGTGATCCTGTCCGGCGGCGCCATCAACTCGCCGCAGATCCTGCAACTCTCCGGCATCGGAAACGGGGCGCATATCCGCAAGCACGGCATCGCCGTCGTCCACGACCTGCCGGGCGTCGGCGAGAACCTGCGTGACCACCTTTCGATTTCCGTCAAGCAGCGCATCACAAGGCCGCTTTCCCTGCTCTCCAGCCTGAGGCCGCTGGCGATGGCGAAGGCGCTTGGCCAGTATCTTCTGTTCAATTCGGGGCCGACGACGGTCAGCGCGCTCGAGGCCTGGGCCCATCTGAATTCGCGCGACGGCCTCGAGTATCCGGACGTCCAGATCTATTGCGTGCCCCTGATGTACAACGACCACGGCCGCGACGTGATCGCGGAGGAAGGTTTCATGGCCACGCTGAACGGCCTGCGCCCCCTCAGCACCGGCACCGTCCGCATCGTCGCCGCGGATCCGGCGACGCCTCCCGCGATCGACCCCCGCTACCTGAGCGAACCGGAAGACCTCCGCGTATTGCGCGCGGGCCTCCGTCTATCCCGCGCGATCATCTCCCAGAAACCCTTCGACGACTTCCGGGGCAGCGAATACGCCCCGGGCGAAGACGTTACCGCCGACTCGGCCCTCGACCACTACATCCGCGCCAATGCCGCGACCCTCTACCATCCCGTCGGCACCTGCCGCATGGGGGTCGACGACAGCGCGGTCGTGGACCCGGCCTTGCGCGTACGCGGCCTCGACGGGCTGCGGGTCGTCGACGCCTCGGTGATGCCGGACATAACGAGTGGCAACACCAATTTCCCCACCATGATGATCGCGGAGAAGGCCGCCGACCTCATCGTTCGGTCGCCGGGGTGAAAAAGTCGGCGCGCCCGCCAACCTGCTCCGAGTGCTCGGCCCGCAGCCGCACTAATTTCGGCAGATCGGTCATTTTCTCAGTGTCTGCAATGTCGCGCAGTTCGCGTGTCAGAATCGCGGTGAGATAGGATCGCAGCCAATCCTGCCGCCGTCGCTCCACCTCACGACCAATCGCTTCCGGAACCCCAACCCGTCAGCAACCGAAT
>JAQVKV010000395.1 GCA_028694545.1 Zavarzinia sp.
GCCCTGACGGGGCGGACGACGGCGACCGTGCGGGTGCTGCGCGCGGCCGAGACCGGCCTCGTCATGGTGCGCGGGCGTGCCGGCGGCACGGGCGAGCGCTTCAATCTGGGCGAGATGACGGTAAGCCGCTGCACGCTCGCCGACGGGGACGGGCGCATCGGCGTCGGCATGGTGGCCGGGCGCGATCGCGAGAAGGCGGAGTGGATCGCCCGGCTCGATCTCCTGCTTCAGCATCCCGAGCACGGCCCCATGCTCGAAACCGCACTGATAACTCCGCTTGCTGCCCTGATCGAGGACGAGCGGGCGGATCGTGCCGCCAAGGCGGCGGCGACCAGGGTCGATTTCTTCACAATGGTGCGCGGTGATGTCTGATCTTGCCCGGTCCAATGATGGCCTGCCCGATCTTGCTCTGGTCGACGGCCTTTCGGCCGGTTTCGACGATGATGTCCATCAGGCCCAGGCGGGCTTCCGAACCTTGCTCGAGGTCCTGTCCCGTCCCGGGCGGATCGAGACGCTGAAACACCCGGCGCGCCCACCCACCGGCCTGTCGCCGGCGGCGGCGACGGCGCTTGCCGTGCTCGCCGATCTCGACACGCCGGTACATCTGGCGCGGGGCCCCTGGGGACGCGAGGCGGCGGCCTTCGTCACCGGGCGCTGCGGTGCCTCGCTCGCGGACGAAGGGGAGGCGGCCTTCGTCGTCGTGCCGGCGGCGGATCTCTTGCCGCTGACCCGGTTTTCGGCCGGCACGCCGGCCTATCCGGACCGGGCGGCGACCCTGATCGTCGAGGTCGAGGCCCTGGGCACGGGCGAGGCGATCGAGATCGAGGGCCCCGGCATCGCAGGCCGGGCGACGCTGGCGCTGACGGGCCTGCCGGACGGCTTCAAACCCGCCTGGGCGGCGCAGCGGGTGGGCTTTCCGCTCGGCGTCGATCTTCTGTTCTGTTGCGACGACCGGGTGGCGGGCCTGCCGCGCTCGTCGGCGATCCGATAGGAGGCGACCATGTATGTCGCGGTAAAGGGTGGCGAGAAGGCGATCGACGCGGCCCATGAATGGCTGGCGGAAGAACGCCGGGGCAATCCCGAGGTGCCGGAGCTTTCGGTCGGACAGATTGCCGAACAATTAGGTCTCGCGGTCGATCGGGTGATGGCCGAGGCTTCGCTCTACGACCGGGAGCTGGCGTCGCTGGCCCTCAAGCAGGCGCAGGGCGACGTGATCGAGGCGGTCTTCCTGCTCCGCGCCTATCGCACCACGCTGCCTCGCTTCGGCGCCAGCCTGTCGGTGGATACGGGGGCGATGCATATCGATCGCCGCATCTCGGCGACCTTCAAGGATCTGCCGGGTGGCCAGGTGCTGGGGCCGACCTATGATTACACCCACCGTCTGCTCGATTTCACGCTGGCGGCGGAAGGCAAGGCGCCGGCGGCACCAACGGCGGTGCCGCGCGACGAAACCATGCCCCGCGTGCTCGATCTTCTCGCGGACGAAGGGCTGATGGAACGCGAGGAAGCCCCCGCCGACGAAAGCGGCCCGGTGCCGGACCTCACGCGTGAACCGCTCACCTACCCGGCCGGCCGGGCCCTGCGCCTGCAGGGGCTGGCGCGGGGAGACGAGGGCTTTCTGCTCTCGCTCGGCTATTCCACCCAAAGGGGTTATGGCCGCAACCACCCCTTCGCCGGCGAGATTCGTCAGGGTACCGTCTCGGTCGAGGTGGAGGTGCCGGAACTCGGCTTCGCCATCGATATCGGCGACGTCATGCTGACCGAATGCCAGAGCGTGAACCAGTTCAAGGGCGATGCCGTCCGTCCCGCGCAATTCACCCGCGGCTACGGCCTCGTCTTCGGCCGGGGCGAGCGCAAGGCGATGGCCATGGCGCTGGTCGACCGCGCGCTGCGCGCCGAGGAGCTGGGGGAAGCGGTACAGGGCCCGGCCCAGGACGAGGAATTCGTCCTGTCGCACACCGACAATGTCGAGGCGTCGGGTTTCGTGCAGCACCTGAAACTGCCGCATTACGTCGACTTCCAGGCGGAACTGCAACTGGTGCGCAGCCTGCGCGCCGCGCGCGTGGCGAAGAAGGAGGCGGCGGAATGAGTGGCGTCGAAGGCTATAATTTCGCCTATCTGGACGAGCAGACGAAACGCATGATCCGCCGCGCCCTCCTGAAGGCGGTGGCCGTGCCCGGCTATCAGGTGCCCTTCGCCTCGCGCGAGATGCCCTTGCCCTATGGCTGGGGGACCGGCGGCATCCAGGTGACCGCGGCCGTGCTCGGCGCCGATGATACGCTGAAGGTGATCGACCAGGGCGCGGACGATACCACCAACGCCGTTTCCATCCGCCGCTTCTTCGCGAAGACGGCCGGCGTCGCCACCACCACGCGGACGGCGGAAGCGACGGTGATCCAGACCCGCCACCGCATCCCCGAACAACCGCTGACCGAGGGCCAGATCCTCGTCTATCAGGTGCCGACCCCGGAACCCTTGCGCTGGCTCGAACCGCGCGAGGCCGAGACGCGGGTGCTCCATGCGCTGGGCGATTACGGCGTCATGCAGGTGGAGCTTTACGAGGACATCGCCATCCACGGCAAGATCAAGCGCGCCTATGATTATCCGGTCGAAGTCGCGCAGCGTTACATGACGAGCCCGAGCCCGATTCCGAAATTCGACAATCCGAAACTCTCGAACAGTCCGGCCCTGCAATTGTTCGGTGCCGGGCGCGAAAAGCGGATCTACGCGATCCCGCCCCACACGCCGGTGCGCAGCCTCGACTTCGAGGATTATCCCTTCGACGTCGATCACCCGGGCCAGCCCTGCGCGCTCTGCGGCGACCGGGCCAGCTATCTCGACGAGATCGTGACCGACGACAAGGGCAGCCGCATGTTCGTCTGCTCCGATACCGACCATTGCGCCGAACGGCGCGGGGAGATCCCGCAATGACCGCCTTGACCGGCGACGACCGCCTGCTCTGCGTCCGCGATCTTGGCCTTGACTATGGCAACGGTCGGGGCGTGCGCGATGTGAATTTCGACCTCTGGCCCGGCGAGGTACTGGGCATCGTGGGCGAATCCGGCTCCGGCAAGACCACGCTGCTGAAACTCCTCGGCGGCCAACTGGCGCCGCAGAGCGGCTCCATCCGCTATCGCATGGCGGACGGCACCATGATCGATCTGAACACCATGTCGGAGGCGCGGCGCCGCCACCTCGGTCGTACCGAACTCGCCTTCGTGCACCAGAACCCGCGTGACGGCCTGCGTCTCGCGGTCACCGCCGGTGGCAATGTCGGCGAGCGGCTGATGGCGAACGGGGCGCGCCACTATGGCCGTATCCGCGCCGCCGCCCTCGACTGGCTGGAACGGGTGGAGATCGAGACCGGGCGGATCGACGATCGCCCCACGACCTTTTCGGGCGGCATGCAGCAGCGCCTGCAGATCGCGCGCAACCTCGTCTCCGGCCCCCGCCTCGTGCTGATGGACGAGCCGACGGGCGGTCTCGACGTCTCGGTGCAGGCGCGGCTGCTCGATCTTTTGCGCGGGCTGGTCGCCGATCTCGGGCTCACCGTCGTCATCGTCACCCATGACCTCGGCGTCGCCCGGCTGCTCGCCCATCGGCTCATGGTCATGCAGGGCGGGCGGGTGATCGAAAGCGGCCTGACGGATCAGGTGCTGGACGACCCGCGCGAACCCTATACCCAACTCCTCGTCTCCTCGGTGCTGGCGGCATGACGATGAACAGCGAACCCTGCCTGTCGCTTCGCGGCGTCTCGAAACATTTCGTGCAGCACCT
>JAQVKV010000396.1 GCA_028694545.1 Zavarzinia sp.
CGGATCGCCGACCGGATGATCGTCGACCGAAAGGATGACATCGCCGACCTTGACGCCGCCCTTGGCCGCCGGACCGTCCGCCGCGACACCGTTGACGAGCACGCCGCGCGGCCGGTCGAGGCCAAGGCCGGCGGCAAGATCCGAGGTGACCGGCTGGCCGGTGGCGCCGAGCCAGGGCCGCACGATCCGCCCACCCGAACGCGCCGCCGCGACGACACTGCGCACCATGGACGAGGGAATGGCGAAACCGATGCCGAGCGAGCCGCCGTCACGCGAATAGATCGAGGAATTGATGCCGACCAGCCGGCCCTTGAGGTCGATCAGCGCGCCGCCCGAATTGCCCGGGTTGATGGCGGCATCGGTCTGGATGAAGAAACGGTAGTCGGAAACGCCGACCTTGGTGCGCGCGACCGCCGACACGATGCCCTGGGTCACGGTCTGGCCGACGCCGAAAGGATTGCCGATGGCGAGCACGATGTCGCCGACCTCGACCGCTTCCGAATCGGCCATCGACAGGGTGGGCAGGGTCTCGCCACCCGAATCGAGCTTGAGCACGGCGAGGTCCGTACGCGGATCGGCGATCTGAAGCTTGGCCTCGAACTCGCGCCCGTCGGACAGGGCCACGGTGATCTCGTCGGCGCCCTCGATGACGTGATTGTTGGTGACGATGGTGCCATCCGCGCCGACGATGACGCCCGAGCCCAGCGACTGCTCTACCCGCTCGCGCGGCATGCCCTGCATCTGGTCGCCGAAGAAGCGACGGAAGAAGGGATCGTCCATCATGGGATTGCGCACGGCGACCCGCTTCTTCGTGTAGATGTTCACGACGGCGGGGATCGACGCCTTCACGACGGGCGCGAAACTGAGCAGCACCTGGCTTTGCGATTCGGGAACCGCGCGCGTGTCCTCCGCCTGGCTGGGCGTGGCGGAAACCGTGGCCACCAGGACGGCGACGGCCGCCATGTTGAGCAATCTCTTCACCGGATCTTTTCCTCGAACGACAAGAGCACCACGAAAAAGGGCAGCCCCGAGGGGCTGCCCGATCTTAGCATCGATTGTGTCCGCATCCGGGCAAGACTGCCCGCGCGTCACCGATCGCTGCTTATTCCTCGTCGTCCTCGACGGTCTGCACCGGGCCCGAGTCCAGGCCCTTGGCCGAGACGTCGCGGTCGACCAGCTCGATCACGGCCATCGCGGCGGCATCGCCACGACGGAAGCCGGCCTTCAGCACGCGGGTATAGCCACCGGCGCGATTGGCGTAGCGCGGGCCGACAACCTCGAACAGCTTGCCGACGACCGCTTCGTCATAGAGCTGCGACAGGGCCTGACGGCGGGCGGACAGGCCGCCCTTCTTGCCGAGGGTGATGAGCTTTTCCACGTAAGGCCGAAGGGCCTTGGCGCGGGGCAGCGTGGTTGTGATCTGTTCGTGCTTCAGCAGCGACGCAGCCATGTTGGCGAACACGGCCCGACGGTGCGAGGCATCCATGCCGAGCTTCACTCGGGCGACGCGATGGCGCATGGGGTACTCCCGTTCCTATTCGTGCGAGGGGGCGTGTGCCCGGCCTCAGAAATTGTTCTCTTCGAGGCGCTTCGCGAGCTCCTCGATGTTCTCCGGCGGCCAGTCCGGCACTTCCATGCCGAGGTGCAGGCCCATCTGCGCCAGAACTTCCTTGATCTCATTCAGCGACTTGCGGCCGAAGTTCGGGGTACGGAGCATTTCCGCCTCGGACTTCTGGATCAGGTCGCCGATGTAGACGATGTTGTCGTTCTTGAGGCAATTCGCCGACCGGACGGAAAGTTCCAGTTCGTCGACCTTGCGCAGCAGATTGCGGTTGAACTTCGGCTCCAGCGGGGCGGCCTCGCGCACTTCCTGGCGCGGCTCCTCGAAGGAGATGAAGCGCTGAAGCTGGTCCTGGACGATGCGCGCCGCGATCGCCACGGCACGATCAGGCTCGATCGCACCGTTGGTCTCGACCTGCATGATCAGCTTGTCCAGCTCGAGGTTCTGGCCCTCGCGGGTGTTCTCCACGCGATAGGCGACCTTCTTCACCGGGGAATAGAGGCTGTCGACCGGAATGAGACCGATCGGCGCATCTTCGGGACGGTTGCGGTCGGCGGGAACATAGCCCTTGCCGTTCTGCACCGTGAATTCCATGTGGATCTTGGCGCCGTCGTCGAGGCTGCACAGCACGAGATCAGGGTTCAGCACCTCGATGTCCGAGGGAACCGTGATCTGGCCGGCCGTCACCTCGCCGGGGCCCTGAGCCTTCAGGGTCATGCGGCGCGGGCCTTCGGCATGCATGCGAAGGGCGATCTGCTTGATGTTCAGGATGATGTCGGTGACGTCTTCGCGAACACCCGGGATCGAGGAGAACTCGTGCAGCACGCCATCGATCTTCACGGCGGTCACCGCCGCGCCCTGCAGCGACGACAGCAGCACGCGACGCAGCGCATTGCCGAGCGTCAGGCCGAAGCCGCGCTCCAGCGGCTGCGCGAGCACGGTCGCGAAGCGACGCGGATCATCGCCGGGCACGACCTCGATCTCGGCCTTCTTGAGGTTCTTCCAATTGTCCTGGATCACGACTTCAACCTCATCCTAAACCGACAACACGCAGGCCCAATTCATCCGGATCATCTGCGGGGCGGTGATATGGGGAGTCCGGCACACCGGGATCCCGGCCGGGCCGGGATCAAACAGAGGGCCAAGGGCGGCATTCGCCCCGGGCCCCTTCTCGATCAGACGCGACGACGCTTCGGCGGACGGCAGCCATTGTGCGGGATCGGGGTCACGTCGCGGATCGACGTGATCTGGAAACCGACCGCCTGCAAGGCACGCAGCGCCGACTCGCGACCCGAACCCGGGCCCGTCACCTCGACCTCGAGGATGCGCACGCCGTGTTCCTGCGCCTTGCGGCCAGCGTCTTCGGCGGCGACCTGCGCGGCATAGGGGGTCGACTTGCGGCTGCCCTTGAAGCCCATGGTACCAGCCGAGGACCAGGAGATGGCATTGCCCTGGGCGTCGGTGATGGTGATCATCGTGTTGTTGAAGCTGGCGTTCACATGCGCCACGCCCGAGGTGATGTTCTTGCGCTCGCGGCGCTTCACCCGTGCCTTCTCAACGGCCATTTCTCAACTACCTTCCAAAGAACGCGCTGCGCGTCCGCAGTTCCCCTCGCGGGGTCTATCCCAAAAGGGGTTCGGGCGCGGACGCGCCCTGGCCCTGATTACTTCTTCTTACCGGCGATCGGCTTCGCGGGGCCCTTGCGGGTCCGCGCATTGGTGTGGGTACGCTGACCACGCACCGGCAGGCCACGGCGGTGGCGCAAGCCACGGTAGCAACCAAGGTCCATCAGCCGCTTGATGTTCATCGCGACTTCACGGCGCAGGTCACCTTCCACCGTATAGTCCCGGTCGATCACTTCGCGGATCTGGGAGACTTCGGCTTCGGAAAGCTGGTTCACCCGCTTGCCGTCCTCGATGCCGACCTTGGCGACGATTTCCTTGGCCTTGAACAGACCGATACCATGGATGTAGGTCAACGCGATCTCGACCCGCTTGTTGGTCGGAATGTTGACACCTGCGATACGAGCCACCGCTAACCTCTTCGTGACGTTCTGTTCGTCAAAACTGTTGCATGCCCTTCGCCGCTGCGCCTGCCTTCGCGCCCGGATGCCGGTCCGGACAATATGAAAGCGCGCCGCAGAGGGGGCCCTGCCGACGAGAAGGGCGGATTATATGAGTCGGCAGGTCCCTGTCAATGTTTGAAGCGC
>JAQVKV010000397.1 GCA_028694545.1 Zavarzinia sp.
AAGCTTTCCTCGGTTGCAGCCGGGCTGTCGGGGTACAGCTGGCGGGCGATCCAGAAAGGCGTCCTGCCGCGAAGGTGGGGGCACGCAAGAACGAGGCCGCTTGACGGCCGGTGCATAGGGGCGGGGATCCGCCAGGGTCCCGCACAGGGAGACGTCCAATGAACGAACGTGCCATGTTGGCGGCGTTGGCGGCCGCTTGCGCTCTCGGCAGCGGGGGCGGAGCCGCGGCGGAGACTTTCAATGTCGGGCAGGTCGACATCACGGTTTCGGCCGTGGTCAGCGCCGGGATCATGATCCGGACCGACGAGCCGAATTCCGAATTCATCGCCGCCGGCAACAAGCCGGGCGGCACCGCCTCGTCGAGCGCCTTCGACGACGCTTCCCTGAACTTCGACAGGGGGGACGTTGTCTCCAGCCCGCTGAAGGCCCTCGGTGAAGTGAAGTTCCGCTATGGCGACTTTGGCGCCAACTTCAGCGGTAAGGCCTGGTACGACTACGAGCTCGACCAGGGCGATCGGGCTCACGGCAACATCGTGAACCACAACGCGCCGGGCGTGTCGCTGGATGACAGCGGTTTCGACAATCTGGCCAAGGTGAAGGGCATCGCCCTGCTCGACGCCTACGTCTACGGCATGTTCGACATCGGCGACATGCCACTCGACCTCCGGGTCGGCCGGCAGGTGGTAAGCTGGGGCGAGGCAACCTTCATCGGCGGGGGCATCAATTCGATCAACCCGATCGACGTCAGCGCCTTCCGCCGCCCGGGCGCCGAGATCAAGGAAGGCCTGATGCCGGTCGGCCTCGTCTACGGTAATCTGGGTCTGACCGAGGCCCTCAGCCTCGAAGCCTTCTACCAGCTTGAATGGCGGCCGACGGTGATCGACGGCTGCGGCACTTTCTTCTCGACGATCGACGGCGTCGCCAAGGGCTGCAACGGCCTGACCATCAGCGCCGCCCAGAACGACGCCACGACGGCGATGATCCTCGGCCGGGGCGACGACATCGAACCCGACGACGGCGGTCAGTACGGTGTGTCCTTGCGCTACTACGCACGCCCGATCGACGTCGAATTCGGCGCCTATTATCTGAACTACCACAGCCGCACGCCCTATATCAGCGTGGTCAAGCACAGCGCCACCAATGGCGGCCCCTTCATTCCGGGCAACCCGAGCGGCGGCAATTTCGGCTATCGGGTCGATTATCCGGAAGACATCCACCTCTTCGGTCTCAGCTTCGCCACCGCGATCGAGGGGGCCTCGGTTTATGGCGAGATCAGCCACCGGCCCAACATGCCCGTGGCTCTGAACGCCAATGACCTGCTCTCCGCCTTCCTGACCGGGGGCACGGCCCCCAATTCACCGCTGTCGCCAATCGCGGCGTCGCTACCGTTCGGCGCGCTTTTTCCCGGCTACGACGAAGCCCGCCAGACCCGGGTCCAGGCCAGCATGCTGAAGGTGTTTCCGCCCATGCTGGGGGCGGGGTCCGTCTCCTTCATCGCCGAGGCAGGGGCCGAATTCCTCGGCGGTCTCGACGAGGACCGGCGCTATGGCCGGCCCACCGTGTTCGGTTCCGCGACCTACAACGGCATCTGCACCTCGACCACCGACAAGAAGTGCCAGGCCGAGGGATTCGTCACCAGTTTCTCCTGGGGCTACCGCGCCCGGGCGATCTTCGATTATCCGGACGCCTTCATGGGGGTGAATGCCAAGCCCTTCCTCTCCTGGTCCCATGACGTCCAGGGCTACAGCGCCGACGGTTCCTTCTCCAAGGGACGGATGGGCCTCGGGGTCGGGGTCGACTTCGATTATCAGGCCTACAGCCTCGGTGCCTCGTGGACCAGTTTCTTTGGCGGCGACTACCACTACGGCAACGACCGCGACTTCCTCTCCCTCAGCGCCAGCGTGCGTTTCTGACCGACGCCCCCACAGGAGATCGACCATGAACCATAAGGCCATTCGTCGCCTGCTGGCCGGCGTCCTTGCCGCCAGCGTCGTCGCCAGCCCGGCCTTCGCCCGGATCACGGCGGAGGAGGCGGCCCGCCTCGGCGCGGACCTCACCCCGGTCGGCGCGGAAAAGGCGGGCAACGCCGACGGTACCATCCCGGCCTGGGACGGCGGCATCACCGCCATGGTGCCCGGCACCATTCCCGGCAAGGCGGAAGGCAATCCCTTCCCGGACGACAAGCCGCTGTTCCGGATCGACGCCAGCAATCTCGACCGCTACGCGGCGAAGCTGACGCCTGGCCAGGTCGCCATGCTGCGCCGGTTCCCGGACAGCTATTTCATGAACGTCTACCCGACCCGCCGCAGTGCCGCTCTGCCGGTCGAGGTCTACGCCCGCATCAAGGCCCAGGCGACCAAAGCGACTCTGGTCGACGACGGCAACGGCATCGAGGGGCTTGGTCTTTCCACCGTGCCGTTCCCGATTCCGGCGACCGGTCAGGAGGCGATCTGGAACCATCTGGTCCGTTATCGGGGCAGGACCCTGAACCGGATCATGACCCAGAGCGTGGTGCAGCGCAGCGGCTCCTTCCTGCCGGTCGTCATCAACGACCTCTTCGCCTTCAAGCCCGTCCTGCCCGAGACGCCGGAGAACGCCAACAACCTGTTCTTCGCCATTCAGAACGTGCTGGCGCCGCAGCGCCTGGCGGGCACGGTCCTTCTCGTCGTCGACAAGATCAACGTGGTCAAGGAACCGCGCCAGTCCTGGGTCTACAATGCGGGACAGCGCCGGGTACTCCGCGCGCCTGAAGTTGCCTACGACAATCCGGGCACGGCCGCCGATGGCGCTCGCACCACCGACAACTACGACATGTTCAACGGTGCCATCGATCGCTACGACTGGACCTTGAAGGGCAAGGCGGAAATCTACGTGCCCTACAATGCCAATCGCCTGGATTCGCGCGACAACAGCTATGCCGACATCCTGAAGCCCGGCCACATGAATCCGGAGCTTCTGCGCTACGAACTGCACAGGGTCTGGGTCGTCGAGGCGACGCTGAAGCCGGGCAGCCGCCACATCTACAGCAAGCGAGTCTTCTATCTGGACGAGGACAGCTGGTCCGCCCTGGCGGTCGACCATTACGACGGGCGCGGCGACCTGTGGCGTGTCGCGGAGGGGCACCTGATGCAGTTTTCCCAGGCCACGGTACCCTTCTACACGACGGAAGTGCTCTACGATCTACAGAACGATCGCTATCTGACCCTCGGCCTCAACAACGAGGAAAGCCTGGACATCGACTTCACATGGCAGCCGCCGGAGGGCTATTTCACCCCCGGCAACCTGCGGCGCATCGCCAAGTGAGGACTTGACGCAAAGTTCTGACCGGCGCGGCGGCGGTGGTTCAAGACCACCGCCGCCGCAGTCCCTCGCGCTTGGTCGCCAGCCAGAGTACCGCCAGCACGGCCGGCATGCTGCGCAGGCGCCCGCTCTCCGCCGCCGCGAGGGCGTCGGCGAAGGGCATCACATGGGTCCGGATGTCCTCCCCCTCGACGTCGAGACCATGGACCCCCGGGGCCACGCCGGACAGATCGCAGCGTCCGACGAAGATCGTGGTCCGTTCCATCAGGCAGCCGGGCGAAGGGTAGTTGCCGTCCGCCGCGACCACGAGGTCGGCGAGGTCGACGCCTGCTTCCTCGAGCGCCTCGCGTCGGGCGGTATCGGCCGCGTCCTCGCCTTTCTCGGTCCGCCCGGCGACCGCTTCCAGCATCCAGGGGTCGTCTCCCATCATCAGGGGCGCGGGGCGGAACTGTTCGATCAGGAGCA
>JAQVKV010000398.1 GCA_028694545.1 Zavarzinia sp.
ATCGCGCGGCCCGTCGGCCCCTGACCGAGAGGCCCGTCACCCCAGGAAACCACCAGCCCATCCACATAGCCGACCGCCTTGCCCGCCGCGGCCGCCACGCGCACCGTGCGATCCACATCCTGCTCCGCCCAGCCGATCCAGCACAGGGGATATTCGTCATCATGGGTAAGGGCCGCGCAGACCGCCTCGATCAATTCCTGCTCGGAACCGGAACGCACAAGGGCATCGCCCGCGCGATGCAGGGCCGCCAGCGCCCAATCGTGACGGCGCAGTGCTTCCGTCATCGCATGTTCTTCAGTGACGTCCTGGAAGGCGACGAGCACGCCGACCACCACGCCCTTGTCGTCGAACAGGGGTTTCTTGATCGTGCGCAGCCAGGCTTCCCGGCCCTGCGCCGCGAAGGGCTCCTCGAGCACGACCGGTTCCCCGCTGCTCATCACCTGCTGGTCCGCCGCGACGTAGCGGGCGGCCAGTTCCGGTGCGACGAGATCGGCGTCGGTCTTGCCGACGATCGCCTCGACCGGCAGGCCGAGATCGTCGGCATAGGCCTTGTTGCAGGCGACATAGACCGATTGCCGATCCTTCACGATCAGGCGTTCCGGCAATTCGTCGAGGATCGCCGCCAGGCCACCGCCCTCGCTGATCCAGTGGCTCAGCCATTCACCGCCGGTGGTCATGCGTTCCTCCGCTGCAGCGCCGGGAACACATAATGTCCCTCGGCCAGGAGTTGCCGACAGATTTCCGCCACTTCCGGGTCGAACTGGTGTCCGGCCCCCCGCCGCAATTCGTCCAGCACGTAGTCGAGATCACGGGCCCTGCGGAAGGGCCTGTGAGACAGCATGGCGGCGACGCTGTCGGCGACCCGGATGATCCGCGCGTCGAGCAGGATGTCATCGCCCGACAGCCCGGCGGGATAACCGCTGCCATCGTAATTCTCGTGATGTTGCAGGACGATGTCCGCGATCGGCCAGGGAAAATGAATGTCGCGCAGGATCGCGTGGCCGGTCACCGGGTGCTGGCGGATCAGGTCCATTTCCTCGGCCCCGAGGGCCCGGGGCCGGTTCAAGATCTCGGCCGGGGTCTGGATCTGGCCGATGTTGTGGACTGTGGCCGCGAGACGCAAGCCCTCCAGCCGGTCGTCATCGAGCCCAATGGCACGGCCGATCCGGACCGAAAGATCCTGCACCTTCTGGGCATGGCCCTCGGACGCAAGGTCGCGGCAGCCGAGAGCGGAGGACAGGGCTTCGATGGTCTGGACCAAGGCATGCTGCAGGTCGGCGCTCTTCTCCGCGAGGTGGCGCTCGGCCTGCTTGCGCTCCGTGATGTCGCGCAGAAAGGCGAGGACATAGTCGCCCGCGTCGTCGTAGACCGAGGTTACTTCGGCCGGCCAGACCTCGCCGTCTCGGGTGCGATGCCGGCTTTCATAGGTCATGCGGCCGGCGGCGCGGATCCGGTCAAAGAGGGCGGGTACGGTTTCGCCCTCGTCCAGAACCTTCAGACCAGCAAGGTTCATGGTCTTCAGTTCCGCGAGTTCATAGCCACTCCGCCGGGCGTAGGCCTGATTGGCTTCAAGGATGGCGCCATCCAGGGCGAACTTCAGGGTGAATTCGATCGGCGTGGAAGCAAGCCCGCGGCTGAGGGCCAATTGCTCGAGCTCCAGCATGGCCCGCGCCCGCTGGCCGGCGCGCCGGTCGAGATAGAGGGTGACGAGCCAGCCGAAAAGGCAGGTGGAGACGACCTGAACGCCGAAGACGCCAGGCCCGTAGGCCTCGAACAGGACGAACGCCTTGCCGACAGGCGGCACCAGCAGCAGCGACAGGGCTTCGGTCGTCCCGACCGCGAGGCCCAGCCCCAGAAGCTGGGAAATACGGACGGGACTCCCCTGACGCCGGACGCCCATAAGCCGGAAGACGACAAGGCACACCGCCAAATCGGCGACGATTCCGACGAGCCCGGCGATAACCGCCGGCCCACCGATGGAAAGCCTGATCAGCGCCACCGCGACGGCGACCAGCAGGCCAATGACGGGCCCCCCGAAAGCCGTGGCGACGGCGATAGCCCCACCCCGCTGGTCGATGATGAGGCCGCTTTCGCCATGGAAATGAAACAGCATCACCGTCCCGGCCAGGATGACGATGGCGAGTTCCCGCGAGCGACGCTGATACTTTACCGGCAGCCGCTCGACCAGAAAGGCATCCGCCGCGAGAAAAGCGACGAAAAGGGCCAGGCTGAGCCCGCCCGCGGAAAGAATAGGGCCAAAATAATCCATCGGTGTCCCGAAAGGCGCAGACCGCCGGTCATCGGCCCGGGCAACAACCGACACACCCTGCCCACGGACTGATATTCGGCCCTACTCATGCGCGGCAGAACTTAAGGAAATATTACAAACTTGAGACAGCGCCTGGCGCCAGCATCCCGGCGTCCAGACATTTGGGAAAACCAATCCTAGGCGCGCAACGCCTTCGCCGCTTCACCACCCAGCGCCGCCAGAACCTGGCCGACGATGTGCCGGGCGTTCATATGGGCGAGGTCGTATTGGGCATGCGGGCTGTCCTGGTCGATGAAAACATCGGGCAAGACCATGGGGCGGATCTTCAGGCCCGTATCCAGCCGCCCGGACAGGGCGAGGTGCTGGAGCACGAAGGCGGAGAAACCGCCGGTCGAACCCTCTTCCACCGTGATCAGCACCTCGTGCTCGCGCGCGAGGCGATCGACCAGGGCTTCGTCGAGCGGCTTGGCGAAACGGGCATCGGCCACGGTAACGGAAAGCCCGCGCGCGGCAAGTTCATCGGCTGCCTTCAGCGCTTCCGCAAGGCGCGTGCCGAGCGAGAGGATGGCGACCCGGCTGCCCTCGCGGACGATGCGCCCCTTGCCGATTTCCAGCGGCTGCGGATCCGCCGGGATTTCGACGCCCACGCCCTCGCCGCGCGGGAAGCGGAAGGCGGAAGGGCGATCGTCGATCGCCATCGAGGTCGCGACCATGCGCGCCAGTTCCGCCTCGTCCGAGGGCGCCATCAGGACGAAATCGGGCAGGCAGCCGAGATAGGCGATGTCGAAGGAACCGGCATGGGTCGCCCCGTCGGCACCGACAAGGCCGGCGCGGTCGATCGCGAAACGGACCGGCAGCTTCTGGATGGCGACATCATGCACCACCTGGTCGTAGGCGCGCTGCAGGAAGGTTGAATAGAGGGCACAGACGGGTTTCAGCCCTTCGGTCGCCATGCCGGCGGCGAAGGTAACCGCATGCTGTTCGGCGATGCCGACGTCGAAGCAGCGCTTGGGAAAACGTTCGCCGAAGCGGTCGAGCCCGGTGCCGGACGGCATGGCGCCGGTGATCGCGACGATTTTCTCGTCCTGTTCGGCGAGGCGGATCAGGGCATCGGAGAACACGCGGGTGTACTGCGGCGCGTTCGGCTTCGCCTTCACCTGGGCGCCGGTCGCGACGTCGAAGCGGACGACGCCGTGGTACTTGTCGGCGGACGCCTCCGCCGGGGGATAGCCCTTGCCCTTCTGGGTGATGACGTGGATCAGGATCGGGCCGTTGCCGGCATCGCGGGCATTGCGCAGCACCGGCAGCAGATGCTCGAAATTATGGCCGTCGATCGGGCCGACGTAATAGAAGCCCAGTTCCTCGAACAGGGTGCCGCCGCCGGACGCCATGCCCCGCGCGTATTCTTCCGCCCGCTTCGCCGTGCGTTCGAAGCTCTTCGGGAAACGCTGCATCATCTGCTTCGCCAGATGGCGGAAATTGACGTAGGAG
>JAQVKV010000399.1 GCA_028694545.1 Zavarzinia sp.
ATTGCTGCCCTGTCCCCGGGCGAGAAGCTGCAGCACCGAAAGCGCGGTCACCGATTTGCCCGAGCCGCTTTCGCCGACCAGCGCCACCACCTCGCCGGGCGATACGGTCAGCGAGGCACTTGTGACCACGTCGCGCGGGCCCTGTTCGGTGCGGAAGCGGACCGAAAGGTCGCGGATGTCGAGGATGGGGGCGGTCACGGGCCGCGCCTCGGGTCGAAGGCGTCGCGCGTCGCCTCGCCGATGAAGACGAGAAGGCTGAGCAGCACGGCCACGGTGAAGAAGGCGGAGAGCGGGATCCACGGCGCCTGTACCGCGAGATCCTTGGCCTGCGACAGCAGCTTGCCGAGCGAGGGGGCGGATTGCTGCAGGCCGAAGCGCAGATAGTCGAGGGAGGTGAGGGTGGCGATGGACCCATTCATGACGAAGGGCATCATGGTCACGGTCGCGACCAGCGTGTTCGGCAGGACATGGCGCAGCATGATCCGCCCCTGCGTGAGGCCAAGGGCGCGGGCCGCCCGCACGTAATCGAAATTGCGCGCGCGCAGGGCCTCGGCCCGGACGAGGCCGACCAGTTCCATCCACGAGAACAGCAGCATGATGCCAAGGAGCCAGGCGAAGGTCGGCTCGATCACGGCGGACAGGATGATGAGAAGATAGAGCACGGGCATGCCCGACCAGATCTCGATGAAGCGCTGCATGACGAGATCGGTGAGACCGCCGAGATAGCCCTGCACGAGGCCCGCCAGCACGCCGATCACGCTGGAGGCGACGGTGAGCGCCAGGCCGAACAGGATCGAGATGCGGAAACCATAGATCAGGGTGGCGACGATGTCCCTGCCGTCATTGTCGGTGCCGAGCCAGTTGTGGCCACTTGGCGCGGCCGGGTAGGGGGCGGCCTCGCGCACCACCGTGTCCCACGAGAAGGGGACGAGGGGCCAGATCACCGTGGCGTCCCTTTCCGCGAACAGCTCGTGCATGAACGGGGCGGTGTAATCCGCCGGCGTGTCGAAATCGCCGCCGAGTTCCGTTTCCGTGTAATCGGTCAGGACCGGGAAATAGCTCTTCCCCTCCATGGCGATATAGAGCGGCCGGTCGTTGGCGATGAATTCGGCGAAGAGGCTGACGCCGAACAGCGCAAGGAAGATCCACAGCGACCAGTAGCCCCGGCGGTTGGCGCGGAAACGCGAGAGCCGGCGCCGTGTCAGGGGCGTCAGTTGGAAGCGCGCCATGGCTTCAGTCGCGCCGCTCGAAGTCGATCCGGGGGTCGACCAGCGTATAGGTGAAATCCGAAAGGATCGAGGTGAGCAGCCCGATCAGGGAGAAGAGATAGAGCGTGCCGAAGATGATGGGATAATCCCGCTTCTCGGCCGCCTGGAAGCCCAGCAGGCCGAGCCCGTCGAGGGAGAAGATCACTTCCGTCAGCAGGGACGAGGTGAAGAAGATCGAGACGAAGGCGGCCGGGAAACCGGCGATGACGATGAGCATCGCGTTGCGGAAGACGTGACCATAGAGGATCCGCCCCTCGCTCAGGCCCTTGGCCCGCGCGGTCGTCACATATTGCTTGCCGATCTCGTCGAGGAAGGAATTCTTGGTCAGCAGGGTCAAGGTCGCGAAACCGCCGATCACCATGGACAGTACGGGCAGCGTCATATGCCAGGCATAGTCGAGGATCTTCGCCCCCGTCGACAGATCGGCGAAATTGTCGGAGACGAGACCGCGCAGGGGAAAGATCGACCAGAAGGAGCCACCGGCGAAAAGCACGATGAGCAGGACCGCGATCAGGAAACTGGGCACGGCATAGCCGACGACGATGGCGCCGGAGGTCCAGACGTCGAAACGGCTGCCGTCCCGCACCGCCTTGGCGATGCCCAAGGGGATCGAGATCAGATAGACGAGCAGGGTGGTCCACAGCCCGAGCGAGATCGAGACCGGCAGTTTCTCGAGCACGAGATCGAGCACGGGCCGGCCCTGGAAGAAACTGGTACCGAGGTCGAAGCGCAGGAAGTCGCCGGCCATCTTCAGGAAGCGTTCGCCCAGGGGCTTGTCGTAACCGAACTGGACCTCGAGCTTGCGGATGAACTCGGGATCGAGGCCACGGGCGCCGCGATAGCGCTGTTCGCTGCCGGCGCCACTGCCGCCGGCGGGCGACAGGGTCTCGGAGCCGCCGCTGGAAAGCCGGCCCTGCATCGCGTTCTGCGACGTCGTGTAACGGGCGATGACCTGCTCGACCGGCCCGCCGGGGGCAAGCTGGATGACGAGGAAATTGATCGCCATGATGCCGAACAGGGTCGGCACGATGAGCAGCAGGCGGCGCAGCAGGTAGATGCCATCAGGGCGCCTTTCCGGCGGCGACGGCGGCGGCCCGCGCGGCGTCCCACCACCAGGTGTCGATATTGCCGATGTCGTAGAGCGGGGCGGTGGCCGGCCGGCCGAAACGGTCCCACCAGGCGATGGTGCGGCCGCTCTTGTAGAATTGCGGAATGAAATAGTCGTTCCACATGATCACGCGGTCCAGCGCGTGGGCGGCGGTGACATAGTCGCGGCGATTGTCGGCGGCGACCATGCGCTCGATCAGGGCATCGGCCACCTTGTCCTTGACGCCGCCAAGGTTGTAGCTGCCGGGCACGTCGGTGCTTTCGGAACCCCAGAGATCGCGCAATTCCGTGGTTGGCGTCGGGCCCAGCACGAAACGCCCGCTGACCACGTCGAAATCGAACTGCTGAAGCCTGGCCTGATAGGAGGTGATGTCGATCTCGCGATGGGAGACGGTGATGCCGAGACGTTCGAGGTTCTGCATGAAGGGCTGGATGATCCGGGCGAAGGCCGGCTCGAAGGTCAGGAATTCGAGGGTGAAGGGCTCGCCCGCCGCATTCACCAGGCGCTTGTCCTTCACGGTCCAGCCGGCCTCGGCGAGAAGGTCGCGCGCCACCTTCAGACGATCGCGGATATTGCCGCTGCCATCGGTGCGGGCCGGGGCGTAGGGCCCGCCGAAGACCGTGTCCGGGATCTGGCCGCGATACATCTCGAGCAGGGAAAGCTCGGCCGGGGTGGGCTGGTCGTGGGCGGCCAGCGGTGAATTCTCGAAGATCGAGGCCATGCGCGTATAGGCATCGAAGAACAGGGCCTTGTTCGACCATTCGAAATCGAAGGCGAGGCCGATCGCCCGGCGCACCCGGACGTCCGCGAATTTGGCGCGGCGCAGGTTCAGGAAGAAGGCCTGGATGCCGCTCGGCCGTTCGTCCGGCACTGTGGCGCGCCTGATCAGGCCGGCGTCGATCGCGGGACCCTCGTAGCCGCGCGCCCAGATGCGCGCGGTGAATTCCTCGCGGAAGTCGTAGGCGCCGGCCTTGAACGCCTCGAACTGGACGTCGCGGTCGCGGTAATAGTCGATGGTGACACGGTCGAAATTGAAGCGACCGCGATTGACGTTGAGATCGCGTGCCCAATAGTCGTCGCGGCGCGCGAAGCTGATGGCGCGTCCGGGCGAGACTTCCGCCACGCGATAGGGGACGGAGCCGAGCGGCGCGTCGAGCGAGGGCACGTCGAAGGCGCGGCCCTGCCACCAGGCGGCGGACATGACCGGCATGGTGGCGATGTCGACCGGCAGGGTGCGCAGATGCTTCGCCTTGAAGGTGACGGTCACGGTCCGGGCGTCGGGCGCCTCGATCGTCTCTATGTCGGCAAGGCGGCGCGCCCACACGGGATCGCCGTCGCGGCGCAGGGTTTCAGCCGTGAAGACGACATCGGTCGCGGTC
>JAQVKV010000400.1 GCA_028694545.1 Zavarzinia sp.
CTATATCCTGTCGCTGCATCCGCATAATGACCGGGGCACCGGTGTTGCCGCCGCCGAACTGGGCATGATGGCGGGCGCGGACCGGGTGGTAGGCACGCTGTTCGGCAATGGCGAGCGCACGGGCAATGTCGACGTGATCAACATCGCCCTGAACATGTTCACCCAGGGCGTCGATCCGGATCTGGAAATCAACGACATCGACGAGCTGCGCCGCACGGCCGAATATTGCAACCAGTTGCCGGTGCACCCGCGTCATCCTTACGTCGGCGATCTGGTCTTCACCGCCTTCTCGGGCAGCCATCAGGACGCCATCAAGAAGGGCCTGGCCGCGCGCCGCCAGCAGAACGACGTGGTCTGGGAAGTGCCCTATCTGCCGATCGACCCCGAAGACCTGGGCCGTTCCTACGAGGCGGTGATCCGCGTGAATTCCCAGTCCGGCAAGGGCGGCGTCGCCTATCTGCTGGAGGAGGATTACGGCCTGCACCTGCCCCGCAAGCTGCAGATCGAATTCAGCCGCGTGGTCCAGAATCATACGGATACCACCGGCAAGGAAGTCTCTTCCGCTGATCTGTTCGACATGTTCGAGAAGGAATATTTCGAGGCGAAATATCCGCTCGAATTCATGCACCACAACACCCTGCCGGGGAACGACACGGGTGACAACAGCACCATCACTTCGCGCGTGAAGGTCTATGGCGAGGTGAAGGAGATCCACGGCAAGGGAACGGGTCCGATAGATGCCTTCTGCGACAGCTTGTCCAAGGAACTGGGCATCGGCCTCGAAGTGGTGGACTACAGCCAGCATGCGGTGGGCCATGGCTCCAACGCGGAAGCCGTGACCTATGTCGAGATGAAGGGCGAGGGCAATCGCACGCTCTACGGCGTCGGCCGCGATCGCAATGTGACCGTCGCCTCCCTGAAGGCCGTGGCGAGCGCCGCCAATCGCCTGCACGCGGCCGCCGCCCAGGGCTGATCGGCCTTACGACGATGCGCCGCCCCGGCGAAAGGCCGGGGCGACGCTTGAAGGCGGGGAGACACAACGCCCGTTCCGTCCGCCAGCGCGGCACGGCCTGTCGCGCGCGCTTCGCCCGAATGGATCGGGATGCCGGAGCCGGTCTTGTCGCCGGACCGGGGGCGGCATAACGTAGCGGGCAGGAATGCCCCCGATTCCGCGCGGCGGTCAATCGACTGGCTGGGCCGCGCAAGGAGTAGCGTCATGATCGCGCGTCACACCTCGTTCCGGACCGGCCTTGCGCTTGTTCTCGCCTTGCCGCTGATGCTGCCGGGCCTGGCCGGGGCGCAGCAGACCCAGGGGCCGGATGATCCCGACCGTCCACCCCTGCTGTCGTCGCCGCCGGCCGGTGGCACCGCCGTGCGCCGCCCCGCCCCCGGCACGCCGGAGGACGGCATTCAGCTGCAGACCGATCCGGTCGAAGACTTTCTGACCCAATATCCGCCGGAAGTGGTGCCGCCGTCGGCCACCCGGCGACCCTTTACCCCCGAGGGTAGCTCGGCGGTGAAGTGAGGGCCGGGTGCCCCCGGGCGCCCGGCCTCTCCCCCTTATTTGCCGAGCTTCGCCTTGATCGCGGCCAGACGGTCGGTGACGGTCGTCGGCTTCGGGCCGGCGGCCTCGGCCAGCGCGGCGGCGATATTCGCGTCTTCCTCTTCCGGCTTGGTCGGCTTCAGCAGGCTGGCCTTGGCATTGGCGGTTTCGGCCGCGACCAGATCCTTTTCCGCCGAATCCTGCATTTCCTTCAGGGCGACGTTGAGGCCCGAGGTGGTGCTGGCGAGGCCGGCGGCGCGCTTCGCGGCATCGGCCTGGCGCTCGGCCATCTCGCGCTGCTGTTCGGCCCTGGCCATCTGGCGCTGGGCACGGTCGAGCTGGCTCCGTGCTTCCTTCAGCTTGGAACCGGCGCTGGCGTAGGCATCTTCCAGCTGGGTCAGGAAGCTCTGGGCGTCCTCGGCGTCCTTCACCTCGCGATCGATGTCGGGCGCCATTTCCTCGAGGAGCTTGAGCAGGCGGGTCAGGCTCTTCTCGAGGTCGGCCTTGCGGTCCGGGTCGTTGGCGGCGGCGGCCTGCGCCTGCAGGCTTTCGGCGGCGGCGAGGCGCTGGTCGGACAGGGCCTTGATCGCATCCGCTTCCTTCTTCTCCTTCGACAGGGCGAGACGGGCACGGGCGACTTCGGTGCCCAGCTCGTCGAGATGCTGTTCCATGGTGCGGAGTTCGGCTTCCGTCGCGGCCTTCGGATCCCAGCGCACCAGGGCCTCGATGCCGGACTGCACCGCCTGATCGGTCTTCACGCCGATGAGATTCTTGATGAAGGTGAACATGGTTTCCTCTTGGCAGCAGTGAAGGGTAAGGGGATCAGCCGGCCATGGCGCCGGCGTTGAGCAGGGCGACGGCGACCTGCGCCGAGGCGAGGCCGAGGGCGGCGGCGACATTGCCGGCCTCCACCCCCGCCTTCAGGCCCCGGAACATCAGGGCGACGACGACGAAGGTGAGAAGCTGGATGACCAGTGCGACCACGCCCCAGACGATGATGTCGACGAGCAGGCTGGAGGTGGCGAGGGTCGCCGCCAGCGGAATGGCGAGCGCCAGCACCGAACCGGACAGCACGATGCCGGCGGCGACATTGCCTTGCGCGATCAGGCGCTTTTCGTGGAAGGGCGTGATCGCCTGATAGACGAGGACACCGATCCCGAGAAGGATGATGGTGGCGCCCAGCTGGGCCAGCAGCACGGGCACGCCGCTGCCCAGCGTGGCGAGGATCTGGTCGAAGGTCACCTGCATGATCTTGTCCTGTCGCGTCGAAGCCTGGTCCCGTCAGCTGAGGGACAGGGCCGCCGGATTGATGTCGATGCCGGCGTGCAGTTCGACATAGGCCTGCGCCTTGGTCTGGACCGCGGTCACCAGCAGATATTCGGTTTCAGGCGCCGGCGCGGCGGCGCCGGTCGTGCGGGCATAGAGCATGGTGGCGAGGCGCCGTTCGCTCTTGCCGCGCAGTTGCTCGATCTCTTCGGTGAAGTCGCGGGGCGGCACATGGCTTGCCCCCGGGGACCAGACGCGGGCGTAGCGCTGGCCGTCCTTGGTCTCGAAGTCGGGCCAGCCGATCATGCCTTCCGCCTTGTCGAGCCAGAAGGCCCATTCGTCGCGGTCCACCGGCTGGACTTCGTCGATACGCCGGAAGTAGCGGCATTCCGAAGGGTGGCCCTCGGCATCCAGCACAAGCTGGAAGAAGGCGGCTTCGTCCTCGAGATAGAGGCGGTGGTAGGTGCCCCGGCCGTCGTTCAGGGTGCCGACGGCATCGACGCCGATGGTGCCGCTGTCGGACAGGGCCATAGGCGCCGCCACCTTGGTGGCGCCCGCCGCCAGCACGAAGGGGGCCGGGTCCAGCACCATGGGCATGCCGACATGGAACAGGTCCGGACGATAGACGGCACCCGACATCTTGTTGCGCAGGACGGCGGCGGCCGTACCAAGGGCCGATCCATCGCCGCCGACCGTGCGGGGCGGTACCTGGCCCTTGCCGCCACCCTTGCCGGTGCCACGCCGGCGCATGGTGTTGATGAACATGAAGACGACGATCCCGATGACGAGCAGGGCGATGACGAAGCCGAGCGAGCCGCCTTCCACCCGCGCGGGATCGCCGTCGAAACCTTCGGGAACCTGGCCGGCGCGACCGGGGTCGCCCGTGCCGGTTGCCAGTTCCCGGTCCAGTTCGGCCAGTTTGGCGCGGAGTGCCGGATCA
>JAQVKV010000401.1 GCA_028694545.1 Zavarzinia sp.
AGGATCCGCGTGGCCGCCAGCAGGGCCCGGGTCCGCATCAGATAGCCGGCGAGGCCCTTGGGCTTCACCAGGTTCCAGACATCGAAGCAGACGGACTTGTGTTCCGTTTCCTCGATCGCGTGCCAGCGCCAGATCCGGGCGAATTCCGGATCCGCCTTTTCGAGGAATTCAGGGCGTTCCAGCAGATATTCCGCCAGCATGCCGGTGAAGTGCTCGAAGGCGCAAGTGAGCGCCAGGCGATATTCAGGCGAGGCGTTCTTGACCGCCGGCCGGCTCATGTCGGCCTGGAGGCGGGCGTCCAGCGCCCCCGTGTCGCCGCCGAAGGCTTCGATCGCCTTGTTGTAGCGGCGGTGTTCGCGGGTGTGCGTCGCTTCCTGCGTCTGGAAGACGCGGACGTCCTCCATCTGCGCGGGGTCGGTGACGCGGTCGCGGAAGTGGTTCACGGAAGCGATGAAGAAGCTTTCCGCGACGGGGAAGAGGATGGACGCGCCATCCATCACCGCCGTCGCCACCGGATCACCGCCGAACCAGTTGCGCTTGTCGGCGCCCGCGAGAGAGAACCGCATGTTGCGTGGCTTGAACTTGATCAGACTGGTCATGGCCTGTCTCCTTGCGGCGCCACGCGGACCGGTTCAGGACCGGACCGTCGCGGAGCCCGCGGCTTTCTTGTTCCGGGCACCGGCGGCGAGGCCACCGAATGCCTTGCGTACAAGAGTCGCGTAGGCCACGGGCAACAGACGAACCAGCAACGAAATGAACCGGGCATCGGTGCCGATCAGGATCCGGGGCGAGCGGGTCTCGATGCCCCGGATGATCGTCGCCGCCGCCTGTTCGGGCGTGGTGCGCGCGATCTCTTCAAAGCGGCGCGCCACGGTTTCAGCCGAATCCGCGCCCGCCGGCAATTCAATCACCCGGGCGGCGGCCGCGATATTGGTCTTAATGCCGCCGGGGTGCACACACCCTATATGGACACCCGACCCGTGCATTTCCTGCCTCAGGGTCTCGGTAAAGCCCCGGACGGCGAATTTTGCCGCACAATAGGCCCCCTGGCCGGGCACGCCGATCAGGCCGAAGACACTGGAGATATTGACGATCGATCCGGAGCGCTTCGCCGCCATATGGGGCAGGAAAGCCTTGGTGCCGTGGACCACGCCCCAGAAATTGATGCCCATCAGCCATTCGATCTGGTCGATCGGCAGGCTGGCGATGGACCCCACCAGGGCAACGCCCGCGTTGTTGACGACGATGTCCACGCCGTCCATTTCGGCGACCACCTTGTCGGCATAGGCGAAGAAGGCTTGCCGGTCGGAAACATCCAGCCGGTCGGCCATGACCGTGGTGCCCGCACGGCGCAATTCGTCGGCCAGCGCGGTCAAAGCGTCGAGATTGACGTCGGAAAGGGCGAGTTTCGCGCCGCGACGGGCGAAATCACGGGCCAGCGCCTTGCCGATGCCGGATGCCGCACCGGTGACGACCACAACCCTTCCCTTGAACATATCCTCGGCCATGCGTGTCTCCCTTTCTCGTGTTTTTCTCATTCGACCTAACTTTTGTCAATCGACAAATAAAAGGCTCGCCCCCGACGCTTGCATCCCGGGGTGCGCATGACGCATTGTGCGCGCAGGAACTGTGCTGCAAGCGGGGTGGTGGTGTCGCGTCCGGTTTTCGACGATCTGCAGGCGAGGTTGCGCTCGCTCGCCCGTGGCGACCTGCCGTCGGCGGTCGCCCTGCCCGGCAGCCGGGCTGAACGGTCGGCGGCGCTGCGGGCGCGGATCATCGATGTCGCCAAGGCCGAATTCGCCGCCAAGGGTTATGACGGTGCCTCCGTGCGCGGCATCGCCGCCGCCGCCGGCATCGAGCAGGGCCACCTCGGCTATCATTTCAAGACGAAGCGGGCCTTGTGGGAAGCGACGGTGGACGTCGTTTTCGCCGATTTTCCCGAGACCATCTCCGGCGCCCCGGTGCCCCGCACCTACGAGGATGCGCGGACGGTGATGCGCGCCCTGCTGCAGAGCTACGCCGCCTATTGCGTCGTGACCCCGGAACACGCCCGTATCGTCTTCAACGAGGCTGCCGCCGGGGGCGAGCGCCTGGAATGGCTGGTGGAACGCCATATCCGCCGCCGGGTGCGCGCGATCGAGCCGATCTTCCGCGCCGCCCGCGACCGGGGCGCCGTGGCCGCCACGTCCTTCGAGGCTTATGTGGTCTCGTTCCTCGCGGCGCTCGGCCTTACCTACGCGCTGCGCACCTTCCCCGCCGCGATCTTCGGCCCCGCCGGCGCCGATCTTGAAACGGTGCCGCCCGTGCCGGTCGAGGAAATGATCGCGCTCTTCGTGAAGTAGGGATCACCCCCCCCGCCCCCAAGGGGGAGAGGGCCGGGGTGAGGGGAAAACCCGCCCCCTCAGGCCGCGAGCCCGCCCGCCCTTTCGATGAAGGCGGCGATTTCCTCGACCCCGTCGCCCTTGGAGGCACGGGCGAAGACGAAGGGCTTCTCGCCCCGCATCAGTTTCGCGTCCCGGTCCATGACGCCGAGGTCGGCGCCCACGAGGGGGGCGAGGTCGGTCTTGTTGATGACGAGAAGATCCGAGCGCGTGATGCCCGGACCACCCTTGCGCGGGATCTTGTCGCCGGCCGAGACATCAATGACGTAGATCGTGAGATCCGCCAGTTCCGGGCTGAAGGTGGCGGCCAGATTGTCGCCGCCGCTTTCGATCAGCACGAGATCGAGATCGGGAAAGCGCCGCCGCATCTCGGCGACCGCGGCGAGGTTGATCGAGGCATCCTCGCGGATCGCCGTATGCGGACAACCGCCGGTCTCGACCCCGAGGATCCGTTCGGGCGCCAGACTGCCGGCGCGGGTGAGGAATTCCGCGTCTTCCTTCGTATAGATGTCATTGGTGATGGCGGCGATGTCGTAGCGCGCGGCGAACAGCTTGCACAGCTTGTCCATCAGCGCGGTCTTGCCCGAGCCGACGGGCCCGCCGACACCGACGCGAAGGGGCCCGTTGGGGTTACGGAGACTGGTCATCACTCACATCCACCGAAAGCTTCGAGGCCGAGAGTAACGGGGCACCCCCACCCTTCGCAACTGCGGCGGACGCGGGATTTTTCGCCCGCCCTGTCGGATCGGCCGGGCCTTCCGCGTCGTATCTCCATCGATGCGGCAAAGGGAGGACGACATGCGCGTGATGGTGATCGTGAAGGCGACGTCGGACAGCGAGGCGGGCGTGACGCCCACGACCGAGCTGATGGAAGCCATGCAGCGTTTCAACGAGGCGCTGGTGGAAGCCGGCGTCATGCTGGCGGGCGAAGGGCTGCATCCCTCATCGCGGGGCAAACGCGTGATCTTCGAGGGTACGGGGCGGGAGGTCGTGGACGGGCCGTTCGACGCGACGGAGGAACTGGTCGCCGGCTTCTGGCTCTGGCAGGTGAAGGACATGGAAGAAGCCATAGTATGGGCGCGGCGTTGCCCCAATCCCATGGTCGGCCGGGGTGTCCTCGAAATCCGGCCCCTGTTCGAGATGGCGGATTTCGGCGATGCCATGACGCCGGAACTCGCGGACCAGGAAGAGCGCCTGCGGCGAAAGCTCGAGGGTTGAGCCGCCCCCTCACCCCGGCCCTCTCCCCCTGAAGGGGGCGAGGGTGTCGATGCCGTTCGGGGCAGGCCCCTCGCCCCCTGGGGGCGAGGGATGGGGTGAGGGGGTAACCCCTCAGGTCCGGAACAGGCGTGTGTATTGCG
>JAQVKV010000402.1 GCA_028694545.1 Zavarzinia sp.
ATCACCTCGTGACCCCGCCGCGCCAGCGCCCGTCCACAGGCAAGGCCGACCACCCCGGCGCCAACGATCAGCGCGATCGCCATGGCCTGTCCACCGGGAGCCTGTCCGTCGGGAGCCTGTCCGCCGGGGCTACTGCGCTGTTTCGGCGCATCGTTTCGCTTTCATAGTTCTCGTTTAAGATCAAGGCGCAGGCATTATGCCAGAACGCAACAGGGTGTGATTTCAGGAAACAGAACAGATGAGCGATGTGCAGCATCAGGACGTCCATGTCGGTGAGAGCGGCAACGGCCCCTATGGCCAGTTCGTGACCGTGGGCCGCCACGTGATGGGGGCGGATGAGCCTCTGACCATCGGCGGCAAGGATACGGGGCCGACCCCCTTCGAGCTGGTCATGGCCGGGCTCGGCGCCTGTACCACCATGACCCTGCGCATGTATGCCGACCGGAAGGGCTGGCCGCTCGAACATGTCTCGGTCGTGGTCAGCCTGAAGAAGGTGGTGAACACCGAGGGCAAGCCACTGCGCGACCGCTACAGCCGCGTGATCACCCTGAAGGGGCCACTGGACGACGAGCAGCGCGCGGCGCTGATCGGCATCGCCGAGCGTTGCCCGGTCAGCAAGTCGATGAGCGCCGGCGTCGAGATCGTCACCAGCGAGGCCGGCTGATGCCCGCCAGCCTCGACATCGGGCACGGGCTTGGTCCCGGGCACCCCATGCGCCAGAGGCTGGCAGACGAAATGCACGCCCGGCCGACGTCGCCGGTGGCGGCGCCGGCGCGCGTGCTTCATGTCGCGCGCCACGGCGCCGTCGATCCCGCCGCCGACCTCGGCTATGTCATCGGCCTGTGCGAGAGGCTGGGGCTGGAGCCGCCCCGGGCCGGCGCGCGTCAGTTCCGCTTCACGGTCGAAGGCGTCGCGATCAAATGGGAGCGCTACACCGAAAGCTGCGGCTGTACGATCGTGGTCCCGGGTTCGCCAAAAGCGCCGATCCCGGCCGAAGTGCGCGATTTCATCGCCGGTGCGCCGGGCCAGAACCTCGCCATCGTCGACATGGAGGTCCATCGCGGCACCACGGGGGCGGAGGCGGCGGCGCTCGGTCTGTTCGATCCGGGCACGCTGGTCGCCAGCAGCCTGGGCGAGGGACGGGCGGAAATCTGGTCCGATTTCCGCATTGGGCCCGAGGGCGAGGTGAAGCTGATCCTCGGCGTGCGCGAGGATCTGGTGCCGCGCACCATCGGCAATCTGGTGCAGCGATTCCTCGATATCGAAACCTATCGCATGCTGGCGCTGCTGGCCCTGCCGGTCGCCCAGCGCGTGAACCAGCGCACCACCGGGCTGGACCGCCGCCTGGCCGAACTGACCGCCGCCTTCACCGCGGCGAAAGATAGTCCCGAGGAAGAGGCGCCGGACGACAAGGCCCTGCTGGCCGAGCTTGGCGCGATCGCGGCCGAGGTCGAGAAACTGGTGGCGGAAAGCACCTGGCGTTTCGGTGCCGCAAGGGCCTATCACGCCCTGGTCGAGGATCGTATCGCCGAGAACCGGGAAACCCCGATCGGTGGTTTCGAGACCGTCGGCTACTTCATGCACCGGCGCCTGACCCCCGCCATGCGCACCTGCGAATCCGCGGCCGCCCGGCAGGAGAGCCTATCCCAGCGCGTCGCCCGCTCCAGCCAGATCCTGCGCGCAAGGGTCGAGATCGCGCTGCAGGCCCAGAATCAGTCCCTGCTGCGCTCCATGGAGAAACGCGCCGGGCTGCAGCTCCGCCTGCAGGAGACGGTCGAAGGGCTCTCGGTCGTGGTGATCAGCTACTACGTCGTCGGCCTGATCGCCTATGTCCTGAAAGGGGCCGAGAAAATGGCGCCGGAGCTGCACCTGTCCACCCTGGCGGTGGCCGGCGTGGTGCCCCTCGTTCTCGGCATCGTCTATGTCGGCCAGCAGCGGATGCGCCGGCGCCTGCACCGCGAGCATTCGGGCGACGAGCATTGAGCGCCGACAGGGTGTGAAGGGGGGGCGTCAGGCCCCCAGCACCTTCCACACCGAATTGGCGGTCGCGACCAGGCGGTTGCCGATGGTGATCTCGCCCCGGACGAAGATGACCGAGCGGGCCTTGCGCGTGACCGTGGGCCGGCACACCAGCAGGTCGCCCGGGCGCGCGGGCGACAGGAATTCGGAGGTCAGGGACAGGGTGACCGACGGGCTGCGCTCGACCGCGTCCCAGGCGGCGGAGCCGAGGGAAGCGTCGAAGAAGGTCATGATCGCGCCGCCGTGGACGATGCCGAGGCCATTGGCATGTCGCATCTCCGGCCGGAAGGCGAAGATGCGCTTGCCGTCTTCCAGGCGGTCGTAGAAGGCGTAGGTGACGGTGCCACCCTCGGCGCCCGGGCCATGGTCGCCGAAGACATCCTTCTCGAAGGGGTCGTGGGTGGTGATGGGCGACCAGCCCTCGGGCGCCACCAGGGTCATGCGCCCAGGACCTTCCAGATGCCGTTCGCCTGCAGCACGACCTTGCCGTTGCAGGTCAGCATGCCGTTCACGAAGATGAGCGAGCGGGTCTGGCGCGTCACCTTGGCTTCGCCCTCCACCAGGTCGCCGACTTTGGCGGCGGTGGCGAAATCGCAGTTCAGGGTGACGGTGGAGCAGGGCTTGCGATCGATCGTCTCCCAAACCACCATGCCGAGCACATGGTCGGCGAAGGTCATCAACATGCCGCCGTGGCACACGCCACCCGGGTTCAGATGCTGTTCGCCCACGGTGAAGGCAAAGCGCCAGTGACCGCCGTCCTCGCGGTCGGTGCGCACGGGGCCGACGAGGTCGAGAAAGCCGGGAAGCGACAGGATGGGGTGGGACTCGACCATGAAGACTCCTCGGATCGGACGCTGTCGGGCGCAGCAACTGACATTTTGTTCATTGTTCTAGATCAGGCTAACCCCGTTCGGGAATTGCCTTTTTCGCATTGGCGCATGTGAGGGCGGGGCAGGGCGACATAAAAACCTGTTTCGGCGGCTTTTGGAGCGCGCTATCAAGTCCGCGCGCATCCAAAGGCCCGCAGACGGCCCAATACAAGCGAGGAGAGCATGAGAGAAGCCGTAATCGTCTCGACCGCCCGCACCCCGATCGCCAAGGCGTTCCGCGGTGCCTTCAACAACACCCATGGCGCGACCCTGGGCGGCCATGTGATCCAGCACGCCGTCGCGCGCGCCGGCCTCGAAGGCGGCGAAATCGACGACGTCTACATGGGCGTCGGTCTGCCGGAAGGCGCCGCCGGTCACAACGTCGCCCGCAACGCCGCGATTCGCGCCGGCCTGCCCGTCACCGTCGCGGGCGCCACGCTGAACCGCTTCTGCTCCTCGGGCCTGAACGCGATCGCGCTCGCCGCCCAGCAGATCATGGCCGGCAATGCCGACATCATGGTCGGTGGCGGCCTCGAGAGCATCTCGCTCGTTCAGAACAATCTGAACGTCAACCACTTCACCGAAGACTGGCTGATGGAGCACAAGCCGTCGCTCTGGATGCCGATGCTCGACACCGCCGACCTGGTGGGCGAACGCTACAACGTCTCCCGTGACGTGCAGGACGAATATGCCCTGTCGTCGCAGCAGCGCACCGGTGCCGCCCAGGCCGCCGGCGCCTTCGACGCCGAGATCGTGCCGCTGAAGACCGTCATGAAGGTGATGGACAAGGCGACCGGCCAGATCTCCGACGTCGAGACCGAACTGCTGAAGGACGAGGGCAA
>JAQVKV010000403.1 GCA_028694545.1 Zavarzinia sp.
GCATCTGATCCAGCGCCACATGGACGATCAGTTCGAGGGCGCGCCGGCGCGAAACCCCAGCCAGCCCTGAAACCCGAGCGCCTGGAAAAAATTCCGGAAATCCGTGAAGCCCGCCCGCGCGGCCAGATCGCGGCCCTGTTCCGGCGTTGTCGGGCGCCAGACCCGCCGGCGCCAGTCCGCCGCCCTCGCCACCAACGCGGGCTCGACACCCCGGTCCAGCAGCCAGCCCTCGTAACAGCCCTCCGGGAGCCCGACGTCGGCGAATTCCGTTAGCAGCAGGGGAGCCCCTGGCCGCAGCCGCGTTGCGAGAGCGGCGAGGAAGCCGGGTTTCGCGCCGTCCGGCACGAAATGCATGACGAGGGCGCAGAGGGCCGCGTCATGTTCCACCAGGGGGGCGTCGTCCAGCATGGCCTCGACCAGGGTTACACGGTCGCCGAGGCCGGCCGCCGCGACCTTCTCGCGCGCCATCGCCATCATGGCGGCGGAGGGTTCGACGGCCGTGAAGCGCCAGCCGGGGCCAGCCGCCGCCAGCGCCAGCAGTTCGGCGCAAGTACCGCTGCCCGCCAGCAACACGCGGGCGTTCGCGGGGAAACAGCAGTGCGCCAGGGCGACGACGAGTTCGAGCGCGAGATCGTAGCCCGGGGCCATGCGGGCGATGCGACGATCGTAGTCTTCGGCCGCGGCGTCGGAAAAGGCGGTCATTTTTCGCTCCCTGTGCTTGCGCGCGACAGGGTTGCGATCGCGGCCGGCGGGGTCAAGTGCGACCTTGGGGGTGGCCTGGGGCAGGAGACCGAAATGGAACGGGGCGATCCCATGGACCGCCCCGTTTTTCACCATTCGCGCCTGTGTGACTGTGGCCTGCAGCGGTGCCTGTGGTGGCGGTGCTCAGACAAGTCCGACGACCAGCGCCATCAGAAAGGTGAAGACGACACCGGTGAGGAAGTGATTGGCAGTCATTCGCTCCCTTTCATTTCTCGCGGTGAGGTGAACAAATGGTCTCGTAGAATGGCCCACTTGAAAACCCGAAATCGTCGCTGCGCCGCACTCTCGGAACTTTCCTACCAGGGCAGGGATTTGCCATCCAGATTCAGGAACTTGCCGCTGTCTCTTGAGGTAATGCCGGCAATTGTGCGGCGCATCGCGGCGATACTTTCTTCGATCGACAGGGGCGCGTCATCGCCGCCCATGGCCGTCCGCACCCAGCCCGGGCTGAGGGCGATGGCCGTGATGCCCCTTATGTGAAGGTCGCGGGCAAGGGATCGCACGACCATGTTCACGCCGGCCTTGGACGACCGATAGATATAGTCCCCGCCGGAAAAATTGTCGTCGATCGAGGCGAGCCCGCTCGAGATGGTGACGATCGTGCCCTTGGCGCGGGCCAGCGGATCGGCCAGCGCCTCGGCGACGTAATAGGGCACCATGGTGTTCACGCGGAAGGTCTCGATCCAGCTTTCCGCGTCGATCGGGCCGAGGTCCTGCGCCTGCGGGCCCCAAGTCCCGGCATTGTTGATGACAAGGTCCAGCTTCTCCTCGGCGAAGCGGGTGCGCAGCGTGGCGATCGCCTTGCGATCGGTCAGTTCGAGGGCATGGACGGAGACGCCGGGAATGTGTTCCAGATCGTCCGGGGTGCGGCTCACCGCCTCGACGCGCCAGCCGTCGGCGGCGAAACTCTCGACGAAACCGCGTCCCAGCCCCCGGCTGGCCCCGGTGATCAGCACGTGACCGCTCATCGCCCTAATCCTCCTCTTTGCCGAAACCGCCGCCCCCCGGTGTCTCGATCGTGATCATGTCGCCCGGGCGAACTTCGACCTCGGCGCAGGCGGGCAGGATTTCCTCCGTCCCGTCGGCGTGGGTCAGGCGATTCATGCCCGTGGCGCCCGGCATGCCGCCGTCAAGGCCGAAGGGGGCCACGCGGCGCCGGTCCGACAGGATGGCCGAAGTCATCGCTTCCTGGAAGCGGATGGCACGGATGACCCCGTCGCCGCCCCGGTGCCGGCCGGCCCCGCCCGAACCACGCCGGATGGCGAAACGTTCGACCCGCACGGGAAAGCGCCATTCCAGCACCTCGACGTCGGTCAGGCGCGAATTGGTCATATGGGTGTGGACCGCGTCGCAACCGTCGAAATCCGGCCCGGCGCCGGCGCCTCCGCAGATCGTCTCGTAATATTGGTGGCGGTCGTTGCCGAAGGTGAAATTGTTCATCGTGCCCTGGGCCGCCGCCATGACACCGAGCGCGCCATAGAGCGCGTCGCAAATCGCCTGGCTGGTCTCGACGTTGCCGGCGACGACGGCGGCCGGGAAGCGTGGCCGCAGCATGGAACCTTCCGCGACCTCGATGTCGAGAGGGTCGAGACAGCCCTGGTTCAGGGGAATGTCGTCGTCGACGAGGGTGCGGAAGACATAGAGAACGGCCGCCTTCACCACGGCGAAGGGGGCGTTGAAATTGCTGGGCAATTGCCCGGATGTGCCGGCGAAATCGACCTTCGCGCGCCGCGCCGCCCGGTCCACCGTGACGGTGACGGCGATCGTCGCGCCATTGTCCATGGTGATGGTGAAGTGCCCGTCGTGCAGCCGGTCGATCACCCGGCGCACCGCTTCCGCCGCATTGTCCTGCACGTGCTTCATATAGGCGTGGACGACCGTCAGGCCATAGTGGTCGACCATGGAAAGCAGTTCCTGCGCGCCCTTCTCGCAGGCCGCGACCTGCGCTTTCAGGTCGCCGAGGTTCTGGGCGATGTTGCGTGAAGGATAAGGGCCGGAGCGGAGCAGGGCGGTGACCTCGTCCTCGAGGAAACGCCCGCCCGAGAGCAGGGGCACATTGTCGATCAGCACGCCTTCCTCGGTGACGCTGGTCGAATGGGGCGGCATGGAGCCGGGCGTGGTGCCGCCGATATCCGCCTGATGGCCGCGTGCCGCGACATAGAAGATCACATCCCTTCCGTCGCGGTCGAACACCGGGGCGATCACGGTCACGTCCGGCAGGTGGGTGCCGCCGTTGTAGGGCGCGTTCAGCATATAGGCGTCGCCGGGACGCATGTGGTCACGATGGCCCCGGATCACGGTCTCGACCGATTCCGACATGCTGCCGAGGTGGACGGGCATATGCGGTGCATTGGCGACGAGGCCGCCGTCGGCGTCGAAGACGGCGCAGGAGAAATCCAGCCGCTCCTTGATGTTCACCGAATGCGCCGTCTTCTCGAGAGTGAGGCCCATCTGTTCGGCGATCGACATGAAGAGATTGTTGAAGACTTCCAGCATCACGGGGTCGCGTTCCGCGCCAACAGAAACCCGCGCCGCCTCGCCCGCATGATCGAGGAAAAGGACGCCGGTCGCCCCCATGCGCGCCTGCCAGCCGGGTTCGACCACGATGGTCGAATGATCCTCCATCACGATGGCGGGGCCGGGGATCACGTCGCCGGTCGCAAGTTGCCGGCGCTCGACCACCGCCGCCGTGTGCCATGTCCCGCGCGAGAAGAAGCGCGTGGTTTCGGCCACCGGCACGGCTTCGCCCGCCGGGCGGGCCGGGCGTTCCGGCTCGATCACCGGGGCGCCGCCCCCCGCCGCCTCGACCGCCACCGCCTCGACGACGAGGCGCCGTTCCATGGCGATGAAGCCGAAGCGGGCGCGATGCGCGATTTCGAATGCCTTGCGCAATTCGGGGATCGGGCCGTGGTCGACGATGAGGGCGGTATCGGTCCCCTCGTAACGCAGCAGG
>JAQVKV010000404.1 GCA_028694545.1 Zavarzinia sp.
TTCCGTGTCGCTGACCATGGCGCGGCCCGGTGCGCCGCTGCCCCCCGCCGACCTCGTCGTCCTGCCGGGCTCGAAAGCCACGATCGCCGATCTCGCCCTTTTGCGGCGCGAGGGCTGGGACATCGACATCGCCGCCCACGTCCGGCGGGGTGGGCTGGTACTCGGGCTGTGCGGTGGTTACCAGATGCTCGGCCGGCGGATCGAGGACCCGCAGGGCATCGAGGGGCCGGCGGGCGGCGTCGACGGGCTCGGCCTGCTCGACATCACGACGGCGCTGACGGGGGAGAAGCGCCTCGTCTCGGTCACCGGGGTGAGCGCCGAGGACGGCACGCCCTTCCATGGCTACGAGATGCACATGGGGCGGACCGAGGGGCCGGATTGCGCCCGGCCGCTGGTGACGCTGGAAGACGGCCGGACGGACGGCGCCGTCCGTCCGGACGGGCGCGTGCGCGGCACCTATGTCCACGGCTTCTTCGCCCATGACGTCCAGCGCGGCGCCTGGCTGCGTCGCCTGGGCGTCGCGGCGGCGCCCCTCGATCACGCAGCCCTGATCGAGGCGACACTGAACGCCCTGGCCGATCATCTGGAAGCCCATGTCGACGTCGGCCGCCTGATCGCGCTGGCGTCGTAGCGGCTTCGGCCGGGGATTGTTTCGTCACGAGGTCCCGGCCTTCGCCGGGACGACGCGCGTGGGGGTGAAAGGGGGCCTCAGGCCGGTTTGGCGGTGACGAGGCGGAGCACGTCGATGTAACCGGGGGCTTCCTCGATCGCCTGGCGGGCGCGCAGGATCTTGTGCATGCGGGGCAGCTGATACCACGCGGCAGACGGCATCAGGTGATGCTCCAGGTGGTAGTTCACGTTGATGGGCGCGATCGTCAGCCGGGCGAGAAGGCCGGCCCGCGTGGTGCGCGTGTTGCGCAAGGGATGGTCGGTCACCTCGGTGCAGGCGTGTTCGGCGATCGCCCGGATGCGGATGAAGACGCTGTAGGTCGTGACATAGGCACCGGCCCAGACCAGATAGGTCCAGCCCGCGCCGCAGGCGATCAGCACGCCGAGCATCACGCCATTGGTGATCAGCATCGGCCCCATGTTGAGCAGGCCCTGCCGGACATAGGACAGCACGGAACGCCCGTCGCGCGGGATCCAGCGGGCACCGCCCGAAACCGTGTAGCTGAGCGCGCCGATGTCCATCAGCACCAGGGCGGCGACGCGCTTCAGCCCGGTCTGGCCGGTTATGTCGCGGATCAGCTTGCGGCGAAGCGAACGGCGCGTGGTCGGGAACGGCTTGACCAGGGAAAGGTCCGGATCCAGTTCCGTATTGGTGTGCGAATGATGCTGGACGTGATGGCGGCGGTAACGCTTCGTGTCGTTCCAGACCACGCGGGCACACAGCCAGTCACCCACGATGTCGTTCAGGGCGCGGGTCTTGAACAGGCTGTAGTGGGCCGCTTCGTGCCCCAGGACGGAGAGGGCCAGTTGCCGCCCGCCCAGCACGACGAGGCCGACCGCCACGGTGAGAGGATTGGGGAACCAAGCCATCAGGGCGAAAGTGCCGGCGATCAGGGCCCAGGTGAAGCCCACGGCCCACCACCCGGCGAGGTCCGATTTTTCGGAAAAGCGACGGATCTCGTCGCGGCTGAAGGCATCATTCAGCCGGAAGCTGGTGGACATTTCTCTCCTCCCTGATGTGTTGTTGGGCAGCGAAAAGACGCTGCCAGATCCGGTGGCCGGCGCTGTCGAAATAGCGTACGGCGGCGAAATAGGCTTCCCGCGCCCCGGCATCGATCAGGGGGTCGGGCAGAAGCGGGTCGAAGACGATGCGGCGGATCGCCCGACCGCCGATCAGGAAGGCGTCGCGCGCGGCGACCTCCGGGGCCAGTTCGTCGGCATGGTCGAGCCAGCGGCCGAGAGCGTGGCGCTCCTCGTAGCCGGCATTCAGGGCGGCACCATCCCAGAGCGCGCGGGCGGCGGTTTCCCGGGCCCGGTCGAAGCCGGAGGCGGCGAAGACCAGGGCCTCCGCCTCGAGGCCGAGGGCGTGGAGACGGTCGCGTACCCCCTCCACCCCGCCGGCCACATTGTCCGGGCGCAGGAACAGGCCCTTGTCCAGTTCCCGGAAGCCGAGAAGGTCGAGTGCGCGCTGGCGGACGCGCAGCGCAGGCCGGTCGCTGCGTCCGAGCGCACCACAATGGACGGCGATCCAGCCGCCCTGCCACGGGCGCAGCCGGTCCCCGGCCTCGCGCCAGCGCGCGACGTCGGCGGCCAGCCCGGTCGCCGCCGGCCCCAGGCGATAGGTGCCGCGCGCCGCCCCTTCGATCAGTCCGGCGGCGGCAAGGCGCACCAGCGTGACCCGTACCGTCGTTTCCGCGATACCGAAGAGGCCGCAGGCGCGCACGGCATCCCGTGCCGACAGGTCGCCATCGCGCTCCACCAGCAGCAGCTGAAGGATCAGGTTCTTCGGCTTGGGGGTGGCCGACAAATTACACTCCACGACACTAGCTGCGAATTTGTGTAATGATACACCGCAAGGCGATGGGTGTCGTCAAGTGTAATGTTCAGACCGCGACCAGGAGACCGGCGAGAAGAGCCACCACGGCGGCCTGGATCAGGCAGGCCCGGCGATAGAGCGCCAGCGCCCGGCGGATGTCGGCGGCATCGGCATCGGCCCTGCCGTCCCCCATCCAGTGATCCTCGCGCCAGGTGTCGCCATAGCGCTTCGGCCCGTTGAGGCGAAGGCCCAGGGCGCCGGCCATAGCGGCTTCCGGCCAGCCGGCGTTGGGGGAACGGTGGTGGCCCGCGTCGCGACGGACGGCGCGAAGGGCGGCCCCGGCCCGGCGTCCGGCGGCCAGCGCCAGCCACAGGGCGGTCAGGCGCGAGGCCGGCAGGTTGACGACGTCATCCGTGCGCGCGGCGGCCCGGCCGAAGAAGAGATAGCGCTCGTTCCGGTGGCCGATCATGCTGTCGGCGGTATTGATCGCCTTGTAGGCGGCGATGCCGGGCAAGCCCGCCACGGCGCACCAGAAGGCGGGGGCGACGATCCCGTCCGAAAAATTCTCGGCCAGGCTTTCGATCGCGGCCCGCGCCACGCCCGCCTCGTCCAGCACCGAGGTGTCGCGACCGACGATCATGGCGACGCTGGCGCGCCCCGCCTCCAGCCCGCCGGTCTCGAGCGCCCGGGCGACGGCCATGACATGATCATGCAGGCTGCGCTGGGCGATCAGGGCGGAGGCGAGAAGGGCAAGAGGGGGCAGGGCGGCCCAGACGGGCAGCAGGGCGAGAAGCACCACCTGCAGGGCCAGCGCGGGCAGGACGGTGGCGCCGAGGATGAGGCCCAGGGTGGCGACACCATTGAGAAGCCGGCGCCGGTTGGGCATGGTCGGCCGGTTCAGGGCCCGTTCGAATCGGGCGATCAGGGCGCCGATCCAGGTCACCGGATGGCCGATCCGGCGGTACAGGGCGTCGGGATAGGCGATCGCCGCCTCGATGGCGAGGGCGATCAGCAGGAGCAGGGGGAACAGGTCGAAGGTCATGGATGCCGGCACCGCTAGCACGAATTCGCCGCCCATGGCAGGGGGCGTGGCATCGGACCCGCTTCTGGTCCATGGCGGCCGCCTGTCGGCCGCGCGGGCGCGTTACCCCGAAGCGCCGGAACCCTGGATCGATCTTTCGACCGGCATCAACCCGGATGCCTATCCGCACGGCGATGTCGCG
>JAQVKV010000405.1 GCA_028694545.1 Zavarzinia sp.
CGTCGACGGGAGTGCTTTCGTTCATTGGCCGGCTTTTTTCTCGGGCACGATCAGGCCCTTCACGCGGCCGTCGCCGGTGCCGCCGCCGCCCGTCATGACGCTGCGCCCGGAATTGAGATCGACTACCAGCTCGCTGCCCTTCAGCACGTTCTCGCCCCGGGTAAGCACGACCGTGCCGCGCATGACGACGGTGCCGCGCTTGGGCTCGTAGACCGCGATGTCGCCCTGGGCCGTATCCTCGCCCGAGGTGACGAAGACATTGCCCTTGGCCGTGATCTTCTCGATGCCCGAGGGGCCACCGCCGGCGTCGGTCACGCTGCCGCCGGCATAGACGACCTCCAGCCGGTCGGCGCGCAGGATCATGTTCGACTGCGTCACCTTGACGTTGCCGGCGAAGACGGCGGAAGAGGCGCTGTCCTGCACTTCAAGGGAATCGGCCAGGATCTCGATCGGGGCGCCCGAGTTGAAGTTCAGCCGGGGCGGTCCGTTCTGCGCCGCCGCCGGCAGCATCGTGCCGAGACCGAGGGCAAGGCCGAGGGCGGCCGCGTGGCGAAGTCCCACCTTCGTGTTCGTCTTCACCGCTCTCATCATCGGTCACTCTCCAACTGCCCGCCCGCGCCTTCCGGCACGCCGCGCGTGATCACGGCCCTGACGTTACCCTCAAATCGCAGCATATGGCCACCGTCGCTGGCGCTCAGGCGGTCCGCGGCGATCCGGCCCGTGGGCCCCGAGGCGTCCACCCGCTTGTCGCTCGACGCGGTGCCGTTGGCAAGGTCGAGCCGCACGGATTCGAGCTTTACGACATGTCCGTCCGCCAGCGTGACCGTGACGCCGCCCGAAAGGGTCAGGATCTCTTCCTTCAGGCGATAGAGGCCGGTGGCCGCGATCACCTTCACGGGTTTGCCGTCCTGGAGCGCCAGATCGGCCTCGATCTCGCGCAAGGTCACCTCGGTCGGCTCCAGGCCATCGGCGGTGGCGCCCTTGGCGGTCAGGACGTAGGGGCGGCCCCGATCGTCCACCCCGGTCAGCACGGGGGAAACCATTTCGAGGCCGTCGGCGCGGATCTCCATGTCGCCATAGGTCAGGGCGATGTCGCGCCGGCTCTCGATCGAGGGCCAGATGAGCACGGCGGCGAGAAGGGCGACGGCGACCAGCGGCAGCAGCACCTTCATCAGGCCGACGAAACGGCTGTAGCTGCTGCCGGTGATCGAGGTGCCGGGGCGGCCCCGGTCGGGCAGGGCGGTCCGGCGGGCCATGTCAGACGATCCCGGCGCGCAGGAGGTCGTGGATATGCAGGATGCCGACGGGGCGGTTCGCGTCATCGACGACGAAGAGCGCGGTGATCTTCTTCTCGTTCATGACATAGAGCGCCTCGGCGCAGAGCGCGCCTTCCCGCGTGGTCAGCGGCGCCCGCGTCATGACGGCGTCCGCCTTCAGCGCGAGCAACTGCGGCCCCATGTTGCGGCGCAGGTCACCGTCGGTGACGACGCCGACCAGGCGGCCCGCGGAATCGATCACGCCGGCGCAGCCGAAGCGGCCCGAGGTGATGGTCAGGATCACCTTGTCCATGCTCTCGCCCGGCTGGGTCAGCGGCACTTCCGCCCCCGTATGCATCAGGTCGCGGACATAGGCGAGCTTGTTGCCGAGCTTGCCGCCGGGGTGGAACGACTTGAATTCGGCGGCGGTGAAGCCGTGCCGCGCCATGAGCGCCACGGCAAGCGCATCGCCCAGCGCCAGCTGCATGGTGGTTGAGGTCGTGGGCGCGAGGCCGAGCGGGCAGGCTTCCTTCGCCGGCGGCAGCAGCAACAGGATGTCGCTCGCCTTGGCCAGCGTGCTTTCGGCGCCCGAGGTGATGGCGATGACCGGGATGTGGTGGCGCCGCGTATAGGCGATGATGTCGGCCAGTTCCTGGGTCTCGCCCGAATTGGACAGGCACAGCACGACATCGTCCGCGCTGATCATGCCGAGGTCGCCGTGGCTCGCCTCGGCCGGATGGACGAAATAGGCGGGCGTGCCGGTAGAGGCCAGGGTGGCGGCGATCTTGCGCCCGACGAGACCGGACTTGCCCATGCCCGAGACGATGACGCGACCCTTCGCACCGTGGATCTGGCTGACGGCATCCTGGAACGGCTGGCCGAGCGAATCCGAGAGCAGGCTGAGACCATCGATCTCGGTGGTGAGAACGCGGCGGGCTTCGATCAGATCGTCGGCGATATAGGGCACGGGGGCAGGCTCTTGCTTGTGGGGTGGGCGACGGTCCGGGCGTTTGCCGGCGTGCGCCGCTCAACCTAACGATACCGGCGCCGGCCGGTTCCCCGGTCCGCCTGGGTCAGTGAGCGAATATGTCTACTTCAGGCCAGCCGGCGAGGTCCAGCAGGGCGCGACTGGGCAGGAAGTCATAGCAGGCCTGCGCCAGGCCCGTACGCCCCTCGCGGGCCAGCAGCACGTCGAACTTTGCCTTGAGACCGTGAAGATGCAGGACGTCCGAGGCGGCGTAGGCCATCTGTGCGTCCGAAAGATGCTCGGCGCCCCAGTCGGAGGATTGCTGCTGCTTCGAGATCTCGACCCCGAGAAGGTCGCGGCACAGATCCTTCAGGCCGTGGCGGTCCGTGAAGGTGCGCACCAGCTTCGACGCGATCTTGGTGCAATAGACGGGCGCGGTGACAACGCCAAGGCCCTGATACAGGGCGGCAATGTCGAAACGCGCGAAGTGGAACAGCTTCAGCACCGCAGGGTCCGCCAGCATCCGCGCGAGGTTGGGCGCGCTCTTCTGGCCGAGGGCGATCTGCACCAGATGCGCATTGCCGTCGCCCGAGGAAAGCTGGACGAGGCAAAGACGATCACGGTAGGGGTTGAGACCCATGGTCTCGGTGTCGATGGCGACGACGGGACCGAGGTCGAGGTCGGCCGGGAGGTCTCCCTTATGGAGCGTCACGGACATGTTGCGACCTTTGTCGATGGTGCCCAGGAGAAGACTCGAACTTCCACGCCCTTACGGGCACTAGTACCTGAAACTAGCGCGTCTACCAATTCCGCCACCTGGGCAGGTGCGAGGCCGGGTTGATACCCTTACCCATGGGGCTTGTCAACGCCGTCGTGAAAAATTCTGTGACGGCTTTCCGGGACACCTCGCCGATTGCCAAGGCGGGGGCCGCCCGGCTAACGTCCGCACCCGTATTTCCCGCATGTGAATGAGGTTCCCCATGGCCGAAGTCGTCGGCATCGCAGGCGAACAGCTGCGCCAGTTCGTCGCCCGTATCGAGCGACTCGAGGAAGAGAAGGCGGCGCTGGCCGCCGATATCCGTGAAGTCTATGCCGAAGCCAAGGGCAACGGCTTCGACACCAAGGTGCTGCGCCAGGTGATCCGCCTGCGCAAGATCGACAAGGCGGAACGCCAGGAAATGGATGCCATCCTCGAACTCTATCTCGAGGCGCTCGGCATGCATGAAGGCGCCATCGCCGGCTGATCGCGCCTTGGCAGCGGCGACGCCGCGCCCCATATCGGCTTATAGTCCGGCAGACAGCGTCAGGTGAGGAAGGGCGATGAGCGAAGCGAAAGTGGAATTGGGCGTCCTGCCCGAATGGGATCTGACCGACCTCTATCCCGGCACCGATTCGCCGGAACTCGCGAGCGCCTTCGACGAGGCGGAAGCCGGCGCCAAGGCCTTCGCGGCCGACTACGAGGGCAAGCTCGAATCGCTATCGGG
>JAQVKV010000406.1 GCA_028694545.1 Zavarzinia sp.
CCGAGGTTCCGGTGACTTCGCGCGCCTCCACCGTCTCGCCCGGGGTCAGGCCGCCGATCTGGCGGCTGCCGGTGGTCGGCAGTTCACGCACCCGCGTGGACTTGGAGGCGACGAGACGCTTGATCGGACCCGTGACCTGATAGCTCTGGGCCGCTGGCGTGGCCGGCGCACGGGTCCGGCCGTCGAAATGCGAGATCTCGGTGGCGGCATAGGTATATTGCTCGCCCCGTTCGTTCATCTTGCCGCCGACTTCCTCGGCGTATTGCACTTCCCACTCGAACTTCTGCTTCACATCGGCAAGCTGGGCGCGGGCATCGTCGGCCGTGATGGTGCCGGCCTTGTAGCGGGCGCGGATGCTGTTCGCCTCCGCCGTGCGGCAGGCGCGGACGGCGCGGAAGGCCGACGTGGTGCGGTCGATCTGCTGGTTCTCGGAATAGAGGTCCTTGTAGACCCCGCCGACGAGAACGGTGCGGTCGGTGTTCGCTTCCGCCTTGGCCGAGTAATAGCCGGTGGCCGCGCCGGCGACGCCGCCGATGGCGGCCCCCGCCAGTGTGCTCTCGAGGTCCCCACCCGAGATCAGCGCGCCGGTCAGCGCGCCGAGAGCGGCACCGGCGACCGCGCCTTCGATCATCGCCCGGTTGAAGTAATCGCCGATCGAGGTGAGCTGACCGCGCTGGCTGGAGCACGGGTCATCGGCCGCGATCTGGCCGCCGGGCGCGGAGGCGTCCGGCACGCAGGCGCCAAGGCCGGGCGCCACCAGAAGGCTGATGGCGAGGACCGCCGGCAGGCGGTGTTTCAGGAATTTGGCTTTCGCCGACATCGTCCGTCCCCCCAGAGACTGTGTGGCTCGGATCTTAGACCAGCTAGGCCGATTTTGCACGGTGGTGCCGCGTGATGCCCGTCACGCCAGGCAGATATTGCCGGCGGGACAATGCAGGGCGGCGCGAAAGCCACGGGAACCTTGCTTTCCGGCAATTGGCCCGGGGATTGCAGAAAAGCTGTCGACGTGATCGGCAGCCCGGTCACCCGCAATCGAGAAGGGAACCCCCCATGTCGTTCGTCGGCTACTTCAGCACGGCACTGTCGGGCCTTAACGCGCAGTCCCAGGCGCTGGGCGCGATTTCCAACAATATCGCCAATTCGACCACCACCGGCTACCGCAAGGTGGAGACGAATTTCGAGGCCCTGGTGACCGAGGCGAACCAGCACACCTATCAATCGGGTGGTGTCTCGGCCTCGCCCATGTACCGCAACACGGTGGCCGGCACGACCGAAAGCACCGGGATCACCACCAACATGGCGATCAGCGGCAATGGTTTCTTCGTGACCTCGCGCCCGACGGACGTCAGTGGTTCGGACGTCACCTTCTCGGGCGATACCTATTACACAAGGGCCGGCGACTTCGAGGTGGACGAGAACGGCTACCTCGTCAATGGTGCCGGCTATTACGCTCAGGGCTTCACCGTCGATCCGACCACGGGGCTTGCCACCGGCACGCTGGACGAAATCCGCGTGGCCGACCAGACGCTGGCGCCCAAGGCGTCGACCACCGTCACCTATCGCGCCGACATGCCGGCCGATGCCGCGGTGGGCGCCCAGCCGGTCAATTCGGTCGATGTCTTCGATTCGCTCGGCGCGTCCCACGCCCTCGACCTGACCTGGACCAAGACCGGCGACAATACCTGGACCCTCGACATCAGCGCGCCCGACGATACGGACGGCACGACGACCTCCGCGACCTATGATGTCACTTTCGACGGCGACGGCCTGCTGGCCTCGGTTTCGCCCTCGCCGGTGACGATCGACGTGACCTTCCCGGGTGCCACCGCCCAGACCATCGCCATCGACCTCGGCACGGTCGGCTCGACCGCCGGGATCACGCAATATGCGGGGACGTCGATCGACCTCGGCAATCTGACGCCGGATGGCTACGGCGTCGGCGGCTTCCGCAGCCTGACCATCGACGACCAGGGCTACGTCTCCTTCAACTACGACAATGGCGAGAGCGTGGTCGCCTACCAGCTTGCGCTCGCCCGCTTCAACGCCGCGCAGAATCTGCAGTCGGTTGACGGCCAGGCTTTCATGGAGACCCAGTCATCGGGTGCCGCCCTCGTCGGCAAGGCGGGCGAATTCGGGCTCGGCACGCTGATCGGTTCGTCGGTCGAATCCTCCAACGTCGATATCGGCGAGGAATTCACCAGCCTCATCACCACCCAGCGCGCCTATTCGGCCAACGCCAAGGTGCTGACCACCGTCGACGAGATGCTTCAGGAAATCCTGAACGTGAAGCGCTGATGGTAAGGGCGAAGGAGACGTGAAATGAGCCTGAACGGTGCCATGAATGTCGCATTGACCGGTCTGCTCGCCACCCAGTCGGCGATGCAGGTGGTGGGCGGCAACGTCTCCAACGCGACCAATCCGGACTATACCCGCAAATCCCAGACGGTGACGTCGACCGCGAACGGCGTCCTCGTCACCAGCGTCGATCGCGCGACGGACGAGGCACTGGCCAAGGATCTGCTGGCCTACACCTCGCTCGCCGGACAGACTTCGGCGCAGGCGACCTATATGGAGAAACTGTCGACCCTGATGGGCGGCAGCAATGGCGCCGCCAATCTCGCAACGGCGGTCGAGGATTTCACCTCGGCATGGACCGTGCTCCAGGCGACGCCGGACAACAGTACCGCCCAGGCGAACGTCGTCGCCAAGGCACAGGCCCTGGCCGATACGGTGAACCGCATCATCGACGGCATCGATTCCGTCGATAGCGAAGTGCAGGATGCGACCGCCGACGCGGTCGACCGCATCAATGACCTGCTGACCCGGATCGACGGGCTGAACGACGAGATTACCGCCGGCAAGGGCAGCGCCACGGGCACCCTGGATCTCGAGGACAGGCGCGACGCGGCGGTGCGCGAACTCGCCGGCCTCGTCGACGTGAAGACAATCGCGCGGGCCGACGGCGGTCTTGCGGTCTATACGGCGGGTGGCCTCACTCTCGTCGATCAGGCGGCGGTGCGGTTCGCCTATGATGGCACGGACGTTACCCGGGCCGGAGGGACCCAGTCCCTGAACGACAGTTTCCGATCCGGCGAACTTGCCGGGCTGCTCGCCCTGCGCGAGCCGGGCGCCAGCACGGAAGCGGGGACCTCGGCCATCGCCGAATTGCGCGCCCAGGTGACCGCCTTCGCCGCGTTGTTCACCGATCCGGCGGCCGGGGGCTTCGCCGCCACCTATGACGGTGCCACCACCGCCACGGGCGAACTGGCCACGGATTTCTTCGTCATGACCGGGTCCACGCTTTCGGTGAATCCGGCGCTGCTCGACGGCAGCGCCAGCCTCAAGCAGGCCGCGATCGCCGATGTCCAGACCGCACTCGATTCCGGCTCGCGCAGTCTTGTCGTCGGCGGGCTGACGGTCAGCGGCAAGGATTACGCCGGGCTCGCCGCGGCGATTACCACGGGGCTCACAACCGATGTCGCCGCGGTCACCAACAAGGCGGATCTCGCGGAAGCGACACGGACGGAGGCGCTGACCCGCTTCGAATCCTCTGTCGGCATCAACATGGATGCCGAACTTGCCAATCTCCAGGTCTTGCAGAATGCGTATGCCGCCTCGGCCAAGGTCATGCAGGCGGTGAACCAGCTCTACAACGACCTCTTCGCCATCATGGGATAAACGGCCATGCTCTCGGTATCGACCTAC
>JAQVKV010000407.1 GCA_028694545.1 Zavarzinia sp.
TCCAGGTCGACGCCCTGCGGATGAAGGACGTGCTGGCGGAGCTGCGCGAGGTCGAAACCCGGCTGGCCGAACTCGCCGAACGGCGCATCGCCGCCGATGACCAGTTGCGGCGTATCGACATTCTCTCGCCGACGGCAGGCACGGTCCATGAATCGGTCGTCCATACCACCGCCGGGGTCGTCGGCGCGGGGGAGACACTGATGCTGATCGTGCCGGCGCATGACCGCCTGATCATCGAGGCCGAAATCGACCCGACCGGGATAGATCGCGTGAAACCGGGCATGACGGGCCGGGTGCGTTTTCCGGCCTTCGACCAGCGGACCACGCCCGAGATTACAGGGATGGTCGACGCCGTAACACCGGACGCCAGCAGCGATCCGCAGAGCGGCCGGACCTTCTATCGTGCCCGGATCGGCATCGAGCGATCAGCACTCCCGCCGACAATCGCGAGCGAACTGAAACCAGGCATGCCCGCCGAGATCTTCATCGAGACAGCATCGAGGAGTGTTCTCAGCTATCTCGTGAAACCTTTGCAGGACCAGATCGCGAGAACCTTTACCGAGGATTGACCCCTGGCCGTAAAGTCCAGCCGACAACGACCGACGATACAAGATAGCAACTGGTTGGCGAGGGAACCATCGAGAGGAATATATATGGCGTTGCAAGAGGCATCGGGGGGAACGCGCTGCCACTCTACAACGCCCCCCTCGCCCTACGACCAACAGGCCGAAAGCGCTTCCGCCTGACGTAAAACGGTCTGCACCGCGGCATCCTGAAGATCGGGCGGATAGCCGTGCTTGCGCAGAATGCGCTTCACCAGAACACGCATCCGCGCCCGCGCGCTTTCGCGGTGAGACCAATCCACCGTCACATTGTCCTTGAGGCTGACCAGCAGTTCGTGGGCGATCACCTTTAGTGAATCGTTGCCCATCAATTGGACGGCACTCTCGCTCTCGGCCAGGGCATCATAAAAGGCGATCTCGTCTTCCGTCAGGCCTTCCTCTTCCCCCCGCCGCCGCGCAGCGCGGACATCCTTGGCGAGCTCGATCAACTCCTGCAACACTTCGACGGTACTGATCGCATTCGTATGGTAGCGGGCGATGGCGGCTTCGAGGCGCTCGGAGAAGCGCTTGGTCTCGACGACATTGGTCCTGCTGCGAGAGCGGATCTCGTCGTTCAGCAGCTTGCGCAGCGCTTCGAGCGCCAGATTCTTTTTCTCGAGCTGCTGCACCTCGGCCAGAAACTCGTCCGACAGGATCGAGATGTCGGGGGTCGCAATCCCCGCCGCAGCGAGAATGTCGACGATCTCGGTCGAGACGACCGCACGATCCAACATCTGTTGAATGGCGAATTCCCTGTCGGCCGCACTCTTGCCCGTTCCCTCCGCCGTCTTGGCGAGCGCCGCGCGGACGGTCTGGAAGAAACCGACCTCGTCACGAATGGCGCGGGCCTCATCGCTGGCCGCCGCCAGGGCGAAGGCTTTGGAGAGGGCCAGCACGACATCCTGATAGCGGCGATTTTCCCGCCGCTTGCCGTCTTCGGTGCTCTCCCCCGCAGCCGCTTCGTGCTGACGCTGCAAGATCCACTCGATCGCCTCGGCCAGCACGAGGAGGCGCTGGTGCGGTGTGCCGGCCAGGCCCCGCTCATAGTCGAAGCCATGATACATCGCCTTCACGACTTCGAATTTCTCGAGAAGCACCGATACCGCCTCGGCTTCGTCGATTCCGGCCTGGCGCTGATCGGATCCCGAATATTGGCCAAGGGCATTCTTGAGGTTCTGGGCAATGCCGATGTAATCGACGACGAGGCCTGCCGGCTTGTCCCGAAACACGCGGTTCACACGGGCGATCGCCTGCATCAGCCCATGGCCCCGCATCGGCTTGTCGATATACATCGTGTGCATCGAGGGCGCATCGAAACCGGTCAGCCACATGTCGCGAACGATCACGAGTTTCAGACTGTCCTTGGGGTCTTTCGCGCGCTTCGCCAGAAGATCGCGCCGCGTCTTGGTCCCGATATGCGGTTGCCAGGCTTGCGGATCGGCGGCGGACCCCGTCATCACGACCTTGACGAGACCCGCGGCATCATCATCGCTGTGCCAGTCGGGCCGGAGTGCTACGATCTGGTTGTAAAGCGCCACGCAAATGCGGCGGCTCATGCAAACCACCATGGCCTTGCCATCCAAGGCCGCCACACGCTCCTCGAAATGCCGGACGAGATCGCCGGCGACCATGGCAAGCCGTTTCTCGGCACCGACCAGCGCCTCGACGGTCGCCCATTTCTGCTTGAGTTTCTCCTGCTCGGTGATCGCCTCGTCCTCGGTCAGTTCCTCGATTTCGGCGTCGATCCTCGGCTTCTCCGCCTCGGGAAGCTCGATCCGCGCCAGGCGGCTCTCGTAATAGATCGGGACCGTGGCCCCGTCCTCCACCGCCCGGCTGATGTCGTAGACATCGATATAGTCGCCGAAGACCGCGGGCGTGTTCACATCGTCCTTCTCGATCGGCGTGCCGGTAAAACCGATGAAGGAAGCGTTCGGCAGGGCGTCGCGCAGATATTTCGCGAAGCCATAGGCGATCTCGCCGGTCTTCCGCTCGATCCGCGCGCGGAAGCCATATTGGCTGCGATGTGCCTCGTCCGCGATCACGACGATGTTCCGCCGCTCCGACAGCAGCGGATAGACCGCGTCGCCCGTCGTCGGCGAGAATTTCTGGATGGTCGTGAAGATCACCCCGCCCGAGGCGCGGCTCAGCGCCGATTGCAGGTCTTCCCGGCTGTCGGCCTGAATCGGTGTCTGACGGATCAGGTCGCGGCACATGGAGAATGTGCTGAACAATTGATGGTCCAGATCGTTGCGATCGGTGATGACGACGATGGTCGGATTTTCCATTTCCGGATGGCGGACCAACTGGCAGGCATAGAACGCCATCAGCAGGCTCTTGCCGGAACCCTGCGTGTGCCAGATCACGCCGATCCGCTTGTCACCCCTCGGGTATCCCCGAACACCCGGAAGGCCGTAGGTGGCCGGCTCCTCGCGCAAGCCCCCACCATAGGACGAAGGCGCGTCCTGGCCGAAGTTCAGGGCCAGCGCGCGCAAGGTCGAGTCCACGGCACGCCTGACGGCATGGAACTGGTGGTAGCCGGCGATGATCTTGGCGAGCCCTGAGCCGGTTTCGCCGAACACCGTGAAATCCTTCATCAGGTCGAGCAGGCGCCGCCGGTCGAACACCCCGTCGATCAACACGCCAAGCTCGGGCTGGCCCTTCAGGGCGATCACGCCGCCGTCGGTCGTCCGCCAGGGCATGAAACGCTCCCGATCGGCGGTGAGGGAGCCGACGCGGGCGGTGATGCCGTCCGAGGTCACGAGGACCGCATTGGTCCGGAAGAGCGAGGGGATCTGCGCCTTGTAGGTCTGAAGCTGATTATGGGCGCCGGCCAGCGTGGCATTCTCGCCCCCCGGTGCCTTGAGCTCGATCACGCCGAGCGCCAGCCCGTTGACGAAGACGACGACATCCGGCCGGCGGTTGACGCCCCCCTCGATCACGGTGAACTGGCCGGTCGCCAGCCAGTCGTTGGCGGCGGCATCGTCGAAATCGATCAGGCGCACCTTGTCGCCCCGGATCGTCCCGTCCTCGCCATAGAATTCGACGTCGACCCCTTCGACCATCAGCTTGTGCAGGCGGCGGTTCTCCTCGACCAGCGACGGTT
>JAQVKV010000408.1 GCA_028694545.1 Zavarzinia sp.
AAAAATTCCCAACCGACGATTTTCGAGATATAAGCCCCGCCAGTCGGGGAAGAAGAGGGCGAAGTGGAACCGATCCGCAGCCATACCATTGCCGTTCTGGTCGACAACGAAGCGGGTGTTCTCGCCCGGGTGATCGGCCTGTTTTCCGGCCGTGGTTACAATATCGACAGCCTGACCGTCGCCAAGGTCGAGGATTCGCGCAATCTCTCGCGCATCACCGTCGTGACCTCGGGCACCGAAATGGTGATCGAGCAGATCAAGGCGCAGCTCGACCGTCTGGTCCCCGTCCACAAGGTGCAGGACCTGACCATCGACGGGCCGTCGCTGGAACGCGAACTGGCCCTGATCAAGGTGGTTTCGACCGGCGAGAAGCGGGTCGAGGCGCTGCGCCTCGCGGATGCCTTCCGTGCCCGCGTGCTCGACAGCACCGCCCAGTCCTTCGTGTTCGAGCTGACCGGCAATACCGGCAAGATCGACGCTTTCATCGACCTCATGCGCGGGCTCGGCCTGGCCGAATTGTCCCGCACCGGCGTCGTCGCGATCCAGCGCGGCACCGGCTCTCTCTGATCATCCGATACGACTGACCCAAAGGACGAAGAACATGCGCGTCTACTACGATCGCGACGCCGACGTGAACCTGATCAAGGCGAAGAAGGTCGCCATCGTCGGCTACGGCAGCCAGGGCCATGCCCATGCCCTGAACCTGCGTGATTCCGGCGTGAAGGACGTGGTCGTCGCGCTGCGCGCCGGCTCCGCCACCGCGAAGAAGGCCGAAGCCGAGGGCCTGAAGGTCATGACCCCGGCCGAAGCCGCGGCCTGGGCCGATGTCGTCATGATCCTGACCCCGGACGAACTCCAGGCCAAGATCTACAAGGACGAGCTGGAAGCGAACCTCAAGCAGGGCGCCGCCCTCGTCTTCGCCCATGGCCTGAACATCCACTTCAAGCTGATCGAAGCCCGTCCCGACCTCGACGTCTTCATGATCGCGCCGAAGGGCCCCGGCCACACCGTCCGCTCCGAGTACCAGAAGGGTGGCGGCGTGCCCTGCCTCGTGGCCGTGCATCAGAACGCCTCGGGCAATGCGCTCGAGATCGCGCTGTCCTACGCCTCGGCGGTCGGCGGCGGCCGTTCGGGTATCATCGAGACTTCCTTCAAGGAAGAGTGCGAGACCGATCTTTTCGGCGAGCAGGCGGTGCTCTGCGGCGGCCTGACCGCCCTGATCAAGGCCGGCTTCGAGACCCTGGTCGAGGCGGGCTATGCCCCCGAGATGGCCTATTTCGAGTGTCTGCACGAAGTGAAGCTGATCGTCGACCTGATCTATGAAGGCGGCATCGCGAACATGCGCTACTCGATCTCGAACACGGCGGAATACGGCGACTATGTCACCGGCCCGCGCATCGTGACGGACGAGACCAAGAAGGAAATGAAGCGCGTGCTGGACGATATCCAGTCGGGCCGCTTCACCCGCGACTGGATGCTGGAGAATCAGGCCGGCACCCCGTCGTTCAAGGCCACGCGCTCCATCCAGGCCGCCCATCCGATCGAGGAAGTGGGCGAGAAGCTGCGCGGCATGATGCCCTGGATCGCCAAGAACAAGCTGGTCGACAAGACCCGCAACTGATCCCGGCACCGCCCCCTCACCCCCATCCCTCTCCCCGGAGGGGCGAGGGGGCCTGCCGTGGCCTGCATCTGCTCCCTCGCCCCCCTCAGGGGGAGAGGGGTGGGGTGAGGGGCCTCGGCAATTTCGACTCCCGACTTGCAAGTCGGCGCGTTTGGGGTCATTTATGTGCGACGTTCCTGCCGTCGCGGCAGGTTTCGCATTCATCTAACGCGGAAGGACGTGGTGCGCAGGGGTGGCGTAACCCCAATGGCATGGATGGTCCCCGCGCAGTCAGACGGAGACCTTACATAGCCCGCCCTCCTTATCCCCAGTCCATCCCTGAAAAGGGTGGTCCGCGCATCAACGACCAGATCACCGTTCCTCGTGTTCGTCTGATCGACGACACCGGCGAGAACCGTGGCGTCGTCACCTTCGCCGAAGCCCTGCATCTGGCCGAAATGGCCGGCGTCGACCTGGTCGAGATCTCGCCCAACGCCGATCCGCCGGTCTGCAAGCTGCTGGACTACGGCAAGTACAAGTTCGAAGCCCAGAAGAAGGCGGCCGAAGCGCGCAAGAACCAGAAGGTCATCGAGATCAAGGAGATCAAGATGCGCCCGGGTATCGATCAGCACGACTATGACGTCAAGATGCGCTCGATCCGCAAGTTCTTCGAAGAGGGCGACAAGGTGAAGGTCACCCTGCGTTTCCGTGGCCGCGAACTCGCGCACCAGGATCTCGGCATGAAGGTGCTGATGCGCGTCCGCGACGACACCGAGGAAATCGCCAAGGTCGAGCAGATGCCCAAGATGGAAGGGCGTCAGATGACCATGGTCATCGCCCCGAAGTAACGCGATCGGTGGTGGCTTGGCGCCGCATTGGAAAACCCCTCTCGCTTCTCGCGCAGAGGGGTTTTTCGTGTCGGAATCGTTTCCGATATGGAAATAAAGTCTTCCTGTCGAAGGGGATTTTGCGGAATTTGATCCATGCGAGGATCGGGGCACGCAGAGGAGAATGAACCATGACCCATGCCGCCCTTTCCCTTCCCGAAGTCCGTCCCCTCGTCCGTCTGGTCCAGGGGCAGGCCGCCAGCGACGGTGCCGGCGTGCACCTGACCCGCCTGCTCGGCCATGAGACGGTGGCGGTCGCCGATCCCTTTCTCATGCTCGATCATTTCGATACGGAAAACGCGGACGATTATATCGGCGGCTTTCCCGAGCATCCCCATCGCGGCTTCGAGACCGTGACCTACATGCTGGCCGGGCGCATGCGCCATGGCGACAACAAGGGCCATTCGGGCGTGATCGGGCCGGGCGACGTGCAATGGATGACGGCCGGCGCCGGCATCGTCCACTCCGAGATGCCGGAACAGGAAGACGGGCTGATGCGCGGCTTCCAGCTATGGGTCAACCTGCCCGCGCGGCAGAAGATGGTGCCCGCGCGCTATCAGGAAGTGCCGGCCGCGACCATCCCGCTGGAGGAACGCGCCGGCGCCCGCGTCCGGGTGATCGCCGGCGCGACCACGCAGGGCACCAGGGGACCGATCGAGACCGGCGTGACCGAGGCCCGTTTCCTCGACATCCGGCTGTTGTCCGGCGGCAGCTTCGAGGAACTTGTGCCGGCCGGACTCAACGCCCTGCTGGTGATCTATGATGGCGCCATCGCCTTTGGGGACGGACAGGTGGCGGCTTCGGTCACTGTCTCCGTGCTCGGCGAGGGCGAGCGCGTCGCCTTCCGGAATGCCGGACAGGAGGAGGCCGGGGTCCTGTTGATCGCCGGGCGTCCCCTGAACGAGTCGGTTGCCTGGGGCGGGCCCTTCGTCATGAATACCCGGGAACAGGTGATGCAGGCCGCCCGCGACTATCACGAAGGGCGTTTCTGACGAAGTCCTCGGCACCGGGGGCGGGAAGGGCGTAGGCTTGCGTCATGCCCGCCCTCCTCTGGCTCCTGCCCCTTGCCGGCCTGCTCCTGGCTCTTGTCGCCGGGGCGGCGCAGACCTGGCGCCGGCTCTCGCCCAGCGGGCGGGCGATCAGGCTGGTCTCCTTCAGGGGGCCGAGGCGGATCGCGAGGTCGACCCGTTCCGCCACGAGGTCGATCGCCTGCCCGG
>JAQVKV010000409.1 GCA_028694545.1 Zavarzinia sp.
GCATCCTCACCGCCGGCGGCGACAGCCCCGGCCTCAACGCGGCGATCCGCGGCGTCGGCAAGGCCGCGATGGGCCATTACCGGATGCACGTCGTCGGCTTTCGCGACGGCTTCCGCGGCCTGATGGAAAACCGCACGATGGCGCTCGACGGCGGCCAGCTCTCGGGCATCCTGACGCAGGGCGGCACCATCCTCGGCACCAGCCGCGACAAGCCGCACAAGATGCCGGTCGACGGCAAGATCCTCGACATGACCGACGCGATCGCCGCCAACTACCACGACAACCACCTCGACTGCCTGGTCTGCCTCGGCGGCGGCGGCACGCTGAAGAACGCGCTGCGCCTCAAGAAGAAGGGGCTCGACGTCATCACCCTGCCGAAGACCATCGACAACGACGTCTGGGGCACCGACATCACCTTCGGCTTCGACACCGCGCTGGGCATCGCCACCGAGGCCATCGACCGCCTGCACAGCACGGCGCACAGCCACCACCGCATCATCGTCGTCGAGATCATGGGCCACCGCGCCGGCTGGCTGGCGCTCGGCGCCGGCATCGCCGGCGGCGCCGACGTGATCCTGATCCCCGAAATCCCCTATGACACGGACAGCATCGCCGCGGCGATCCGCGAGCGCGCACGCGGCGGCAAGCCCTTCTCGATCGTCGCCGTCGCCGAGGGGGCGATCTCGGCCGAGGACCTCGCCGCCCTCGATGCCGTGAAGCGCGCGAAGAACACCGACGACACCGCCGCCGACGCCGCCGAGCTGATCTACGCCGGCCGCACCCTGCGGCTCGCACAGCGGCTCGAAAAGCTGACCGGCCTGGAAGCGCGCGTCACCATCCTCGGCCACCTGCAACGCGGCGGCACGCCCTCGGCGGCGGACCGCATCCTCGCCACGCGGCTCGGTACCGCCGCCGCCGACCTGATCGCGAAGAAGAAATATGGCGTGATGGTCGCCGCCAGGGGCGAAAGCACCGCACCGGTGAAACTCGAGGACGTGGGCAGCAAGGTCAAGACCGTGCCCGCCGACCATCCCTGGATATTGTCGGCCCGGCGCGTCGGTACGAACTTCGGCGACTGAACGACGGGCTTACAAAGGGTTACAACTCGGCTGTCCTCGCCGGCCACGAGACGACGTTAGGGATCTCTGGCGCATGTGCGCCATCCTCCCATGGAAAGGAACCCGAATGTCCAAACTGCTCGCCGCCCTGCTGACCGGCCTGGTCGCCACGTCCGTTTTCGCTGCCGATGCCACGGAGGCTTCCGCTCCCGCCGTCCCGACGGCGCAGGCCGCCCCGGCTGATCCCGCTGTCACTGCCAAGCCGGCCAGCAAGCCGGCGAAAAAAGCGGTCGTGAAGTCGAAGAAAATGGCCAAGAAACACAAGAAGTCGGTCAAGGCCGGCTGAAAACCGCCAATCGCCGACCGTGAACGCCCCTTCCCGGGGCGTTCACGTTTCAAGGCTGCTCGTAACGGATAATGCCCCTCCATCCGGCAGCCCTCCAAGCCCTCCCCCCATGCCTTTCCTGCCCTACGCATTCCTGTTTCTCGCCCTGTCCTTCCTCACCCGTCTCGGACTCGGCATCACCGTCGGGGCGTCCGCCCTGCCTCTGTCCCTCTGGCCGGAAGTGCTGTTGCGCGGCGCCGGCTTCGACCTGGCCGTCCTGGCCTGGCTGCTGGCGCCCGGACTGCTCTGGTCGGCCCTCTGGCCGACGCGCTGGCGCGACACCCGCTGGCGGGGAAGCCTGCGGCTGATCCTGTTCTGCCTCACCGCCTTCGCCCTGCTGTTCGGTGCCATCGCCGAAGCCACTTTCTGGCTGGAGTTTTCCACGCGCTTCAACTTCATCGCCGTGGATTACCTCATCTACACCCACGAAGTGATCGGCAACATCCGCGAGTCGTATCCCGTGAATGCCCTGCTCGCCGGTCTGGCGACCATCGCCGTCGTGCTGACCTGGCGCCTGCGCAAGACGATCCGCGCCGCCGTCGCACCACCGCCCGGCAAGAGGCTGCGTCTGGCGCAGGCGGTGCTGACACTGGCCTTGCCGTGGACGGCCTGGCAGCTGGCCGACATCGACCAGATGCAGTTCTCGCCGAACGCCTACGCCAACGAGCTGGCCGGCAACGGCCTGATGACGCTGGGTGCCGCGCTGCGGCGCAACGACCTCGACTACGAGCGCTTCTATGCCACCTTGCCGGCCGCCCGGGCAGACCACATCCTCGACGACCTCGGCGTGGAGCGCAAACCGCTCGCGGCTTCGCTGCAGCGGGCCGACGACGAGGATGAAAGCTTCGATGCGCAGCGCCTGCCGTTCAAGCGCCCGCCACGCAACATCGTGCTGGTCACGGTGGAAAGCCTCTCGGCTTCCTACCTCGGGGTCTTCGGGAATCCCGAGCACCTGACGCCGCGGCTCGACGCCCTTGCCGGCGAGGGACTGTTGCTGACCAACCTCTACGCCACCGGCACGCGCACGGTGCGCGGCCTCGAAGCCCTGACGCTCGGCACGCCCCCGATTCCCGGCCAGGCCATCGTGCGGCGACCGGACAACGACCACCTCGCGACGCTGGGAGAAATCCTGCGCCGCCAGGGCTATGCCACCTACTTCTTCTACGGCGGCTACGGCTATTTCGACAACATGAACGCCTATTTCGCCGGCAACGACTACCGGGTCGTCGATCGCACCGATTTTCCGGAAGCCTCGGTCGGCTTCGCGAACATCTGGGGCGTCGCCGACGAGTTCCTGTTCGACAACGTGCTGGCGCGGCTCGACCAGGCGCACGCATCGGGCAAGCCCTTCCTCGCCCAGGTCATGACGACCAGCAACCACCGGCCCTTCACCTATCCGGCCGGCCGCATCGACATTCCCTCGCCGGGGGGACGCAATGGCGGGGTCAAATACACCGACTACGCGATCGGCCGCTTCATCGACCAGGCCCGACAGAAACCGTGGTTCGCCGACACCCTGTTCGTGATCGTCGCCGACCATTGCGCCTCGGCCGCCGGCAAGACCAAGCTGCCGGTGCCCGGCTACCACATTCCGGCAATCTTCTATGCGCCCGCCCTGCTGCCGGCCGAACGCCACACGTCGCTGGCCAGCCAGATCGACATCCCGCCGACGCTGCTCGACGTGCTCGGCCTGCCTGGCGACGACCACTTCTTCGGCAACTCCCTGTTCGACCCCGCGCCCGGCCGGGAACGGGCCTTCATCAGCAACTACCAGGAGCTGGGCTACCTGAAGGCGGGCAAGCTCACGGTGCTGGGCCCCAAGCAGCGGGTCGAGACCTTCGCCATCGACGCGCGGGGATCAGCGACCCCGGTGTCTGTTGACGAAATCCTGCGCGACGAAGCGATCGCCTACTACCAGAGCGCCTTCCAGGCCTTCCGGCAGGGCGCGCTGAAGTTCGACCGGAAGCTGCCGGACGCCAATGGCTGACGACGGCGACTGAAAAGTCGGCGCCGGCGGGACGGCGCACTCGCTCATTACCGAGCACAGCGAGCCGCAAGTCTCCCCTGCCGCGAGGAAGGTCGGGCACTGCCCGACGTTTGCGATTGGGACGGGGCTGGGGGCGGGCCTATTTCTTCCAGAACGCCGGCGTCAGCACGACCAGCACGGTAAAGATCTCCAGCCGCCCGACGATCATTGCGATGGCGCACACCCATTTCTGAAAATCCGTGAGCGCCGCGAAATTGCCGGCCGGACCGACGC
>JAQVKV010000410.1 GCA_028694545.1 Zavarzinia sp.
CCATGGCGGATCTCGCGGCGGGCCGTCTCGAGGAGCTCAATCTTGGCGACTATCTGGCACGGCGAAGCTTCGGCCCTGGCTTTCGCGACGACTACCTGATCCCCATGGGCGCGGCCATCTGGTCGACGCCGGCGGCGGACATGATGGCCTTTCCGGCGGAGAGCTTCGTTCGCTTCTTCGCCAATCACGCCCTGCTGAACGGCTTCGAGAACCGCCGTCGCTGGCGCACGGTGAAGGGCGGCAGCATCGCCTACGTCCAGGCGATCGCTCGCGCCCTCGGCGATCGCGTGCGTCTGTCCTGCCCGGCCGTCCGGATCGAGCGCGACGGCTTCGGCGTGACCGTCCTCGATGACAAAGGCACGAAGCACCGTTTCGACGAGGCGGTCGTCGCTACCCATGCCGACCAGGCGCTCGGCCTGATCGCCGATCCGACGCCGTCGGAAAGGAACATCCTCCGCGCCTTTCGCTATGCCCGCAACGAGGCGGTGCTCCATCGCGATCCCGCCCTCATGCCGATGCGACGGGCGGTCTGGTCGAGCTGGAACTATATGACCGGCGGCGATGACGGGAACAAGGCCGTCTCCCTCACCTACTGGATGAACCGGTTGCAGGGGATCGACCGGAGCAAGCCCCTCTTCGTCTCGCTCAATCCCCATCGTACCTTGCGCAAGGATCAGGTCTTCGCCCGCTTCACCTATGAACACCCGATGTTCGATGCCGCCGCCATCGCCGCCCAGAAGAGCCTGCCTGAAATCCAGGGCCCGAACCGCCTGTGGTTCGCCGGGGCCTATTGCGCCAACGGCTTCCACGAGGACGGGCTGAACGCCGGCATCGCCGCGGCCGACGCATTGGGCGCCTCGCCCCATTGGCGCCATCCCCGGGGTCTTGCCGCGGAATGACGATGGACAAGGCCACTCTCTATCTCGGCCGGGTGTTTCACTCGCGTCATCGACCGCGTTACCACGGCTTTCGCTACCGGGTCTTCTCCATCCTGCTCGACATCGACGAACTGGCGACGACGGCCGCGTCATGCCGCCTGTTCTCGTGGAACCGCTTCAATCTCCTCTCCTTCCACGACCGCGACCACGGCCCGCGCGACGGCGGCCCCCTGCGTCCCTGGGTCGAGGCGAACCTGAGCGAGCACGGCCTCGGCCATCTTGCCGGCGGGCGGATCCACATCCTGTGTTTCCCGAGGCTCTGGGGCTTCGTCTTCGATCCGCTGTCAATCTATTACGTCGAGGACGGGGCGGGGCGCATGGCCGCCATCGTCTATGAGGTGAAGAACACTTTCGGCGCGCAGCATTGCTATGTACTGCCGGTGACGGACGGGGCGATCCGACAGCAGGTCGACAAGGATTTCCACGTATCGCCTTTCCTCGCGATGGAGCTTTGCTACCGCTTTCGCCTGAACCGGCCGGACGAGACCTTGCGGGTCCTGATCGACGTGGAGGATCGGCAAGGCCGCCTGCTCGCCACCGGCCTGACCGGGCGCAGCAGGCCCTTTTCCGATCGCACCCTGATTGCCGCCGTCGCCCGCCACCCGCTGATGACCTTGAAGGTGGTCGCCGCCATTCGTTGGCAGGCGCTTCGCCTCTGGCTGAAGGGCGTGCCGGTCCATCCAAGACCAGAAGATCGTTCCACCGGAGTGCGTCCATGCCCCTGATCACCACCGCCAGCCGCCTGCCCGAGAGCCCCGCGCGTGGCATCATCGAACGGGATCGGGCACTGGCCCTGCCCGGCCTGACGCGGTGGCTGCGCCTGCTGCTGCGCCTCGCCGGACACATGGAGACAGGATGCGTGCTGCTGACCCTGCCGGGCGGGCCGACCATCGCGCTGCGCGGCCACGCGCCCGGCCCCCATGCCGAGATCATGGTGCGCAACCGACGCTTCGCCCGGCGGGTGCTGACCGGCGGCGGCCTCGGTTTCGCCGAATCCTTCATCGACGGTGATTGGGACAGTCCCGACCTCGTCGCCTTGCTCGGCCTCGTCAACCGGAACGAGGCCCTGCTTCAGCGCATGCTGGACGGCAAGCCGTGGGTGCGCCTGCTGGCCCGCCTCGGCCATGTCCTGAACCGCAACGACCGGGCTGGCAGCCGGCGCAACATCGCTCGGCACTACGACCTCGGCAATGCCTTCTATGGCGCCTGGCTGGACGAGACCATGACTTATTCCGCCGCCGTCTTTTCCGCCGGGACGGATCTGGCATCGGCCCAGCGCGCGAAATATGACCTCATCGCCGGCAAGCTGGCGCTGCGTCCGGACGACCGGTTGCTCGAGATCGGCTGCGGCTGGGGCGGGTTCGCCGAACACGCGGCCCGCCACCATGGCGCCCGCGTGACCGCGATCACCATCTCGCCCGCGCAATATGATCATGCCCGGCGCCGCATCTTCGAGGCCGGCCTCACCGAACGGGCCGAGATCCGGCTGCAGGACTATCGCGACCTTGACGGCCGCTTCGACAAGATCGCCTCGATCGAGATGTTCGAGGCGGTGGGGGAAGCCTACTGGCCGGTCTATTTCCAGCGTCTCGCGGATCTGCTGACACCCGGCGGCCGCGCCGCCCTTCAGGTCATTACCATCGACGAGCGCCATTTCCCGCGCTATCGCCGGGGCGTCGACTTCATTCAGAAGCACGTCTTCCCGGGCGGCATGCTGCCCTCGCCCACCGCATTCAGGCAGGAGGCCGCCCGGGCCGGTCTCGTCCCCTTCGCCGAGACGCGGCACGGTGCCGATTACGCACGAACCCTCGGCCTGTGGCGCCACCGTTTCGAGGCTGCCTTCGATTCGATCCGGCCGCTTGGCTTCGACGAAGATTTCCGCCGACTCTGGCACTATTATCTCGCGTATTGCGAAGCCGGATTCGCGACGGAGTCGATCGACGTCGCCCAGATCGGCCTGCGCCACGGCTGAAAGGCCGATTTCGCGCTAGGTACGGAAGATTTCCCGCCCTAAGGTAAGCGCCCCTTGGCCGAGACTCGTATGTGCGCGGGACCGGCCCAAGGGGCCCCTTCATTTCCTTACGAAGGCAGCGATCGCGCGTGGTTGACAATGAGAAGTCGCGGCTTCCCGCCGCCCAAGTCTGGATTTACGGCCTTCCCGCGCTCGCCCTGACCGCCGTCGGCATTCCGCTCCTGCTCTTCCTCGTGCCGTTCTACACGGAGGAAATGGGCCTGCATCCCGAAGTGGTCGGCTATGTCCTCTTCGCCGTGCGCCTGCTCGACGCTGTCTTCGACCCGACCTTCGGCACGATCTCCGACCGCCTGCGCACCCGCTGGGGACGGCGCCGGCCCTGGCTCATCATCGGCGGCGCGATCCTCATGGTCGCCATCTGGCATGCCTTCATGCCGCCGGAAAAAGTGGATTGGGTCTATTTCCTGGTCTGGATGCTCATCCTTTACGCGAGCTGGACCATGGTCATCGTGCCCTATGTCGCCTGGGGCGCCGAACTGACCGGCAATTTCGACGAACGCACGCGCATCGCCGGCATAAGGGAAGTCTTCCTGCTGGTCGGCACCGTACTCACCGCCGGCGTGCCGACCATCCTGAAACTGTTCGGCGTCTCGGGCCAGACCGCGACCATGGAGGCGATCGGCATCTTCGTCCTGGTCGTGCTGCCGGTCTCGGTCGGGCTGGTCCTGTGGCGGGTGCCGGAGCCGCCGCCGATCGCGAGCGCCCA
>JAQVKV010000411.1 GCA_028694545.1 Zavarzinia sp.
TGGTGCACGATACGGCGCACGATGCCGTCGTGCTCGAGCTGGCGGAGCTGCTGGATCAGCATCTTCTGGGATACGGCGGGGATTGCCCGTTCGAGGTCCGAGAAACGCAGGATCCGTCCGCCGAACAGGTGGAACAGGATGACGAGCTTCCAACGCCCCTCGAGAAGCTTCAGCGCCGCCTCCACACCGCGAGCCGCCGTCTCGCGCGTGCGGCCATGGCCCTTACCCTCGGGTGAGTACCTTACTTTTTCGTGCGTTCTTGTCATTTTGAAAGGATAAGACCAAGTCTTCCGCCGAGACAACAGGACGGAAAGCGAGCATGACGATCACCCTCCCGAAACCCATCGCCGCCTATTTCGCCGCCGACCGGCTGGACGGCGACGCCACCACGCGCTGCTTCACCGAGACTGCCGTCGTCGTCGATGAGCGCCGGACCCACGAAGGCCGCGATGCCATACGCCGGTGGAAGACGGCGACGGCGGCGCAGTACGACTATGTCAGCGAACCGATCGCCGTCTCGGGCGCGGACGGCCACTTCACCGTGACCGCCCGCGTGACCGGGAACTTCCCGGGCAGCCCGGTCGATCTTCGCTATGCCTTCACCCTCGAAGACAACGCCATCACCCGCCTGGAAATCGTGCAGTGAGCGGGGCCCCGGCGTTGGCCGGCCGACGCGCCCTGGTGACCGGCGGGACACGGGGTGTCGGCGCGGCGGTGGTCGCGACCCTGCACGCGGCGGGCGCACGCGTCGTCACCACGGCGCGCCAGCTGCCGGCGGACGGCATCGCCGGCGTCCACTACATCGCCGCCGACCTCGCCACGGCGCAAAGCTGCATGGCGGTCGCCGCCGGCGCGCTCGACCATCTCGGCGGGGTCGACATCCTGGTGAACGTGGTAGGCGGCTCGGCGACGCCGGCGGGAGGTTTCGCTACGCTAGACGACGGCGAATGGCAGCGCGAACTCGACCGCAACCTGATGCCGGCCGTGCGTCTCGATCGCGCCCTGCTGCCCGGGATGATCGCCGGACGAACGGCGTGATCGTACACGTCACGTCGATCTAGCGACGCCTGCCCCTGCCCGGCTCGACCACGGCCTATGCGGCCGCCAAGGCGGCGCTCGCGACCTACAGCAAGAGCCTGTCGAAGGAAGTCACGCCGAAGGGCGGGCGCGTCGTCCAGGTCTCGCCCGGCTGGGTGGAGACGGAAGCCGCCGTTGCCCTGGCCGGGCGCCTGGCGGAAGATGCGGGTACCGACTACGACGGCGGCAAACAGATCGTCATGGACGCGCTCGGCGGCATCCCCATCGACCGGCCGGCCCAGCCACACGAAGTGGCCGACCTCATCGCCTTCCTGGTATCGTCCCGGGCGGCGGCGATCTCCGGCGCGGAATTCGTAATCGACGGCGGGACCGTGCCGACGGTCTGACGGAAGGAGCGACGAGCAGCATGACCCGCGACGAGTTCAACCGCTTCTGCGCCGACCTGCCGGCCACGACTCATGTGGTGCAATGGGGCGGTTCGGACGTGTGGAAAGTAGGCGGCAAGGTCTTCGCCATCGCCGGTCTGAGCGGTGGCGAAACCACGCCCGGCATCACCTTCAAGGTCAGCGAAATGACCTATGAACTCCTCCGCGACATGCCGGGCCTCCGCCCCGCCCCCTATCTCGCCTCGCGCGGCCTGAAATGGATCCAGCGCCACGGCGAACCGGGCCTGAGCGACGACGACCTGAAGCACTATCTGACGCAATCGCACCGCATGATCGCGGCCGCCCTGCCGCGGAAGACAAGGGCGGCGTTGGGGTTGTGAGATCGCCCCCGGTCTGCCTGTGCTGGAACGCCGAGCGATCTTGCGCTGCATGATTATCCCTATGGTCAAGCCAGGCATGGACACGATCGATCTGGCGGGCGCCAAGGTGCATCTGAGCGAACTCGTCGACCGGATCGAGGCTGGCGATACGATCGACATTACCCGGCGCGGCAAGCCGATCGCCCGGTTCACGGCGGCGGCCGGGCCATGCAGGAAGATCATCGCGGCCCTGTCCAACAAGGCGGCGACGCCCCGCGTCCAGCGCTGGCTGGCGAAACAGGATCCCGCGCAGCGTCTGATCCGCGACAGGACGATCACCGAAATGTCCTTCGCCATGGCGATCATGCTGCGCACCGGACAGATCGACATGAGCCAGCGCGCGGCCGCCCTCGCGATGTTCGACCGGCCGGAGACCGCAATGGCGCGCAAAGGCGCCATCTCCAGTTTCTATTTCGGCAATACGTCCATGCTGACGCTGCGCTCTTGCTGAGGATGCGAGGGTGGATAGATGTCGAAGGACAAGTCGATCTGCAGATCGCCAGCAAGCGCAAGACAGGGATAGGTCAGCGTGTCTCCGGTCTGGTTCTCGAAGAACCAGCCGATGAAAAGCTCGGCCCTTCCGTCCTCCGCGCGGATCCGATGGAAGAAAGGCCGGTGACGAACGAGCCTTTCCAGAACATCGTGAATTGCCGCGCTGATCTCCAATGGCCACCGCCCGGCGCCGACATCTGCGCACCAATAGGTTTCTCGATTGGAACCGGCCAGCATTGTTCCCTTCGGCGTTCGACGCGCCTCCCCCACGTTCCAGGAATGCCGCGGCTCGATACCGATCGCCCTGGTGATTTCCTCCGGCGCGATCGAGGGATGCCACAAACGCAAGGAGATACAAAAATGATAGTGGGTCGTTGGTTCGTCGGCATCGCTCATCGGTGGCGCCCTTTTTCAGGCGTGGGCCGACGCCAGGCCTTGGGCCTTGGGCCTTGGGCCTTGGGCCTTGGTGGTTACCATTGCACGTCCTCCGGACGAAGAGGCGTTCGATGCCAGTCGATTTCATCCAGCAGGCTCGCCGCGTCCTCGTCGAATTCGGCCCGGTAATGGTGGGCATGGGCTTCCAGCGGCTCGAGCCGACCTTCATGAAAGCCGAGATCCATCAGCACGCGCCGGATGTCATCGAGTGGCTCTCCTTCGACGAACAGAAAATTGTGCCGATCCCATACGAGGGTGAAGCCCGAACCGGGCGAATGCACCCACAAATCATGCCGCCCGTCGCCCGCGAAAAAGGACGCATATCGATCCAGGAGACGACTCAACTCCTGTGCGGATAATTCGTCGCTCTGGTACCGCCCCGTCTCCCCCTCGCCCCTCGTTGTGTGGAGGATGTAGAGGACGTAAAACGGCGGTGGGAGCAAGCGCACGAGCCGAGCGAAGAGACCGCCCTGATCGTCGGGGACGCTCAGGGCTATCCTGGCCTTGCCCGTGGACATCGTCTCGACTTCAAAAATAGCCGACGGCGATTCCTCCACCAGACATCCATTCCGATTGAGCGAGAGCTTACGCATGGGAAAACCTCCCAGACGGCGACGTCCCCGTCAATAATGGACCGTAGGACGTGCCGCCGTTGCTCCTATTCCCACTCGATCGTGCCCGGCGGCTTCGACGTGATGTCGTAGACGACGCGGTTGATGCCCTTGACTTCGTTGATGATGCGGGTCGCGACGCGGGACAGGAAGGCGTGCTCGAAGGGGTAGCTGTCGGCGGTCATGCCGTCGACCGAGGTGACGGCGCGCAGGCCGCAGACCTGGTCGTAGGTGCGGCCGTCGCCCATGACGCCGACGGTGCGGACCGGAAGCAGCACGGCGAAGGCCTGCCAGATCTCGTCGTAGAGGCCGGCC